>CAZWRI010000001.1:0-1509 GCA_964636115.1 uncultured Candidatus Saccharibacteria bacterium
CCCTTTTCTTCCATTTTTTTTACGATCTTAGGCCGGGCTTCCTTAATGTCCAGGCCGGCAAACTCGCCGGCAATCGGCAGTAACCTACCCTTGTAATCGATAATTTGCTCGCGCTCCAGCCCGTGGCGCTCGGCGATCTCAAAATCGGTCAGGTCGTGCCACGGTGTTATGGTCATCACCCCTGTTCCAAAGGCCATGTCGATGGCGTCGTCTTTTACCACCGTGGCCGTGACTTTGCCGTTGATCCACTCGGCTTCAAACTGCTCACCGTCTTTGTACTGTTTGTAGCGCTCGTCATCGGGGTGCATCACCACGTACTTATCACCAAATTTGGTTTCCGGCCGGGCGGTCGTAATCTGGAATGGTCCGTACTGCAAAGTGTAAAGCTTGGCTTTCTCTTCTTGACGGTCAACCTCATCGTCAGACACGGTAGTTTCCAAATGGGGATCCCAGTTAACGATGCGGTGACCTCTGTAAATCAGACCGTCGTTATACATTTTGACGAAGGTTTCCGTTACACAGCGGTTGAGCGCGTCGTCCAGCGTGTAGCGGGTGCGGCTCCAATCGCAACTGGCACCCATGGCTTTGAACTGGGTCAAGATTCTATCCCTGTTGTCACCAACGAATTTTTGGACTTCGGCAATGAATTTTTGACGGCCGATGTCTTGCTTGTGAACCCCCTGCTCCGCCAGCATTTTTTCCACCAGGTTATCCGTGGCCAGCGCGGCATGGTCAGTTCCTGGGAGCCACAGTACGTCTTTACCCAATTGCCGGGCGTGACGGGCCAGAACGTCTTGCAGGGTGACGAATATTGCACTGCCGATGTGCAGCGTGCCCGTTTCATTAGGTGGCGGCATGGCGATGGAAAAGCGCTCTTTATCAGAGGTGGGATCGGCTTTAAAAGCCCCCCGCTCTTCCCATTTTTTATAAATTTCAGCCTCGTAGTTACCGGCTTCGTAAGTCTTGGGCAGCCTCATATATGACAGTAGTATAACAGAGAAGGGATCCAACCCCTGTTAACGCAAAGGTTTCACGTGAAACTAAGCAACATTCAACAGGTCTTTTCACCTGAAAAGACTCCCTTGAACAATCCCTAATATAGCGGTTTATTTTTGCCACCCGTTTTTGTTTTCAATTTAAGCATAACCCTTACCCGCGTTAGGGGCAAGCACTTATTCACATGCTTAAGTTGGTATCGATTTCTAAAGAGTAGGGGTCATCTGGCTGGCTTTTAGCCGCCAGATACTGATAACCAAGGGCTGCTACCATGGCGGCGTTATCGGTACAAAGCTTGAGGTCGGGGTAGTGGACCGGTTGGTCGATCTGTTTGGTTAGCTGATCACGTAAATAGGGGCTGGCAGCCACGCCGCCGGCTATGGCTATGGATTTGGGATGGTACTCAGAGGCGGCCGATTTTAGTTTGTCTACAAGGGTCTGGATAGCAGTGTGCTGGAAACTGGCTGCGATGTCCGCCTTTTGCTGATCTGTTAGCGTAGCCGGTAATTCGTA
>CAZWRI010000002.1:0-4530 GCA_964636115.1 uncultured Candidatus Saccharibacteria bacterium
GTGAATGAGCTGAGCCAAGGACAGTGACACCGCTGACCGCTCCTTCAGTCAAAGAGTCACTGCTTATGGACGGATCAAATTCAATGGTATTAACCGGACGGTTGTCATGAGAAGAGTTTAGTAAGTCCAGGTCGGATTCGGCTGGCAGCGGTGCCGCAGGATCTGCTAATGGCATCGCTACCGACAACTTATCAGTCTTGTCTAAGATCGTATTCTCTAAAAGCTCATGGCCAAATGCATTGGGGTGATAGCTCTCGTCAGCTATTGGACCACCTAAAATCCCCGGTCTATCGTTCCCGGCCGTAAGCCCGTTAACCGCCACGGATCCCGGTCCAGCCTCACAAAGCCTGTGCCCATCCAAAGCATTCTGCGTGTCTACGTAGAACGCCCCGGCCCGGCTGGCAGCAACCTGCATGATTGAATCTAGATAGGCGATGATTTGTTGCGAGAATTTAACCTCATCGGAATCAAGCCGGACGTCATCCGCGCAATCGCCGTCCGGCAAAGCAATCTGCGGATACCCCACGACGTACAGCCGCATGTTCGGCGCACCAGCGGCTTTAATCATTCCATAAGTATTGACTAGCTTTGGGAAGACCTGTTCCTCGATCAGTCGCACAAGCTCCAGCCGATCTTCGTAACTGCTGTAGCAGGTGCCTTTTTGCCACGGCTCCACGCAAGCCTGCAGGATGTCCGAAAACCCCATGTCATTACCGCCAATGGAGAGTGTTACGACCTCTGGTTGATATTCGCTCACAAAATCCAGTTGGTCGATATAGCCCGGCAGAAAGTCGCTCTTAATATTTTCGATTTCTAAGGTGGGGAGTTTGCCTTTTGGTATCTGTGGATTCGCCTGACCAGTATAGCCGTCAGATGTATTTACTAGGTCGTTAACCACCGCACCAGAACAAGCTACCGAGTGATAAGATTCGTAATTTAAGTCGTGACCCAGCAGGGATGGATAAGCTAGTAGTGAGACATGGCAACGATTGTCATTCGTGTCGGTGCCAGTCTGGTAGTCGAACGCGCCTTCGCCGGAAATGTATGAGTCGCCCAGTGCCAAATATTGCAGACGATTGACCCCGGAAGGATCGGAAGAAAGCATGTATTTAGCAACCACTTGCGAAGCCCCTTGACGATACGTGGCATAAAAAGACAGTTGATCCTGACTGACAAAACGGATGTTGCTGGCATTTATAAAACCTGGGATTTGCGAACCGAAAAAGCCCTGCAAATCCCGCGACCGGCACGACACGGGACCTGTGATTACTGCGGGAGTAGGGGCACAAGAATCCATGTCATAAATAGCCGCCCGATTAAAATCTTTGGAAGCCACAACGACGTATCGGCCGTCGTTGCTAATGGCCGATTGCGGCGCCGGATTCAAGCCAATCTCGTAATTAAAGCTGTCCGCAAAAGGAGTAATCGCCATAGTGTCAAGATTGATTCTGAGCAACGTCACGTTAGGCACTGACACCACCATCCAGCGACCGTTCTGCGAAAAGCTTAAAGACGTATAGTCGGCCGCCAGCAGGCGGCCGGTGGCGTCAGCCAACTTGGCTTGTGGCGCCTGATTAATCTGATACTGGGTACCGGCTGGGGAGTTAGTTCTAGTTATTGAGGTTGAAAAATGAAAGTTAAAGCTTAAATATAGGCCGCCGGCCGGAGCCGAAGTATAGGTAATGGCCATGTCAGAGTTAGGGATGGGAATAAAACGTTGCCGACCGTCCAAGTAACTCAAGACCGGATAGTACTTGGAGGCGCCGTTAAGCGCGACTTCACTGCCGGTTGTAGCACGCCCGTAAAGGGTGGGCACCACGCAGCCGGCTTCAGGTTCCTTTTGGCAGTCAACGTTACCATTTAAGGATGAGGGTGGGGTACCTTCGGCTTCTTTTTCTAACGATAGCGAGGCGCTATCCAGCCAAGAATTACCTTCTTCCGCTCCAGAATACCCTACCGCCAAGCCAATACTTAGAGCCAGCCCAACCGCAATGACGATAACTTGCTTAGACAGCTTAAGCATTTCAATAATTTGACAGTTAGTCAAATTATATCATCTTAGAAGATGGTTGTATCAGTAGTAGTTCGCTTTAGATCTGCCATAACAGCCAAGCGATATGTATAAGTTGTGCGGTAATGGCTTGTGAAGCTTTAAATATGTTTCTTCAGGAGTATCGTAGATATATTTACTAGTGCACTTAAGTCCGCCTAGGCTGTAATAGTCCTGCGCGTCGTGGTAGCTATTCCTTATAACGAGAGTATCCGTTATCGATGTAGCCAGCGGTTGAGTCTGGACAAAAAGGTCAGAATGGCCGCCAATAATACCTTGGATTTGATGAAATAATTTATTGGCCTGCTGTTTGCTGCCCACCCCGTAAATGAAATCGGTACCTACTGAGCAGGATAGGGGACCTTGACCAAATTCCTGGCTTGGCCGGCTACATTCACTAGTGCGCCTAAAATTATCCGGCTGGCCAACCTTAGCCACAATGTCCGTATATACAGTATCGATAGCCGCTCGGGCTTGGATAAAGTCTTCGCGGTGGGCGCGCAGCGCCAACCGCTCATAAACCACAATCCCTAAAACAATAACCAGGATCAACATCAAGCTGTTGGCAGCCTTATGTCGCCGCGGCCAAGGCCATAGGGACTTATCAACTTTTGTACGGCGAAACGGCAACGCTAAATAAGTCAAAATAATTCCTAGTACGACCAATGGGAGCCCGATTTGGGCCTCGATGTAGCCATCATTAGTGCCTAACGTTTCCTCGGTATTGGGTCCACCAACCAACCAAAAGTGAATTAGCGCGATTATCCCGCTTAGCAACGCCAACAAGCCTAGATTTTTGACCAACGACGAACGTCCGCTGGTCAGCCCGCGACTACCCCAAATTTTGATAAAACTACGCAAGGTGAAGTAAACCAGCACTAGCCCCAGTAAAATTACAACGATAGTTAGGGCCAAAACGCCAAAATCAAAACTATCCATTACGCTTATTCTAAATTAGCCCTCCGAAAAGCAGAAATACATAATAAGTGTTTTATTGCTTAATTGGGAAGTTGAGTTTATAATATAGAGCCTGACATGAGCAAGTTGGAAAAATACGACCCCAGTAAGTTGATGGATAAGTTTGTGGGCGTTGAATCTAAGCCTCAACAATTAGGCCCCTTGGGCCAAGAGGCCACCGCCCTTAACGGATTGTTTGAACAATATCGACAAGTACTAGAATCCACTAAGCTTGATGGCGAGAAAGTTATTGCCACGCCACCGGTAGAGTTTACCGATCCAGTATCCAAGGCCAAGGCCAGTGCCTTCTTTTTGAGGCCCAGCCAATTCAAGCGGACCGAGCCAAAACGGATATCCTCTTGCATAACCGTTGACTCCGCGGAAGTTGCAGCCTCCCAACCTGAAAAATTTTATCTATACGTAGACTCCGGCAATGCCGAAGGCGCGGACATCAGTGGTGACTTTACGAATAGCGCTTTGTTACGTGAAGCCATAAACGCCACCAGCCGGGCGTTATCCAACAGGCAAAGGGCTTTGGAAGAAGTCAACGCCGGCCGCGTTGAACGGCGCAAAAGAGCGGGGAAGTACGCGGCATGGGTCGCCGCTCTGGGGTGCGTGGGCTTTGGTGCCGATTACGGCGTAACTTCCTGGGTCAACTCCGCCCATCGGGCAGCCGCGCACGCCAAGGAACGCAGAGTAAAGTTTGATAACTCAGGGTACGAAATACCTGGTCCCCTGTCACCTATGAGCACCATTAGCGTGTCGGACGTTGCTCCGGAGCAGTTCAGTCAAATCCCTTCGTACCACAAAGGCGACAGCCTGCTAAGCGCACGGCGTTTCAAGTTGAACGAACAGTCCTGTAAAACTTTCAGTACGGTGGTGAAAGTGGGAGAAAAAGTAGTGATCGCGACTTCCAAGACCGACGACATGCAAGGGCAGCCTATTATTGCCGGCCGCGACAACCGCGGCGATTTAGCTATTTGTAGCACCCACGGCTATCCCGGAAGGTTCAAATCATGGTCGTTAGCGGTCCAGGTAGAAGAATAGTTCCATATCTGGCTTTTTACAGATTGAAGTGGTAAAATTACCCCTGTTAAGCGCGTGTAGCTCAGCTGGATAGAGCGTTGGCTTGCGGAGCCAAAGGTCGTAGGTTCAAATCCTGCCACGCGTACCATTTTATAATTAGATCTTCAGGCGGCGGGTCAGGCGGTCAAAGCCGCCGGCGTCTTTTTCCTCCAAGGGCAGGTAATTGCCAATGATATTAGTGATCTTGGCTTCGTCTTTGGCTTCAAAAAAGGCTGAAATCGGGATGGCCAGGCGCTTGATGGGACGGAAGTTTACACTGCTGACGGCGCCGTCATGGGTGACGGAGAACGCCCTGAACGTGCCGTAAGAATAGCTTTTGTCGTTTATGGTTATGCCGCGGCTGTCCAATTGATAACTGACTTGGTTGGGCTTGTGGCCCACAAAAACACCCACGATTACGCCCGCCACGGCAATGGCGCCGGCGCCAAAGTAATCTT
>CAZWRI010000003.1:0-6536 GCA_964636115.1 uncultured Candidatus Saccharibacteria bacterium
CCCGATGTCTTCGCGCGAGGTGTAAATCGCCGCGGAAAGGGCCGCCGGGCCGGCGCCCACTATAACTAAGTCGTGCGTGTCAGAGCCTTCCATCGTGAGTTATATCTTAACCAAAAACGAATTCTTTAACCAGTTTATTAAGTCCGGCCAAATCGTCGTAATCGTGAGTGTCGCCAGGCAGTTCTACCAACTTGTAGTCCTTAGGACCGTTCGCTTCCATATAGAGCTTAAGTTCGGCAAAAGATCCCACCGGATCGTGGGCGTTATGGATAAAAAGTACCGGACAATCGATTTTTTTCAACCAAACCGGAAAATCCAGTTTTTGGTCTTTGACCATGCCTAAGGCGGTCCCGGCAAAGACGCATTTTTGCGGCTTTAGAGTGCCGTCGTGCACGCATTTGGTGGCCAGAACGGCGCCGGCCGATTTGGCAAAAATAATAAAGTCACCCAAATCGGCCGCGGTCTTGGCCAAGCGGTCTTGTTCCAGGGAAAGATCGATCAAAGGCGCGCCGCTCTCCCAGTGGGCGTAGTCGTGGACAGTGATCTTATCGAATAAAGGCCGGAAGGCGTCTCCGACCCGGTGGATCCAATCCTTGTTGCGCAAGCTGTTGCCGGAAAGTAACAGTGCGTTCATGTTCAAGCGATAGCCGGTGCCAATTGCGCTAGGTTGTAACCCACGACCACTTGCTGGGTATCGTCCTGCTTGGTAACGACGGTGATGGGCACGGTCAAGGCACCGCCGCTGACTTCCAAAGCTTCTTGGTTGCGCTCCGGGTGTTCGTCCAAATTGACCACGTTATATTTTTGACCCTTCATGTCTAGGAAGCGCTTGACCATGGCGCAGTAGCTACAGGTGTTGGTCGTGAAAATAGTAATATCTTTAGCCATTTACCCCTCCTTTTTGGGTTTTTGTTTGGTGCTGCTAATTGCTAACAATTAGCATAACCTAGTGTAGCGTTTTAAGTCAATACCGCTACATATTGTGTTTTTAGCACCAAATATACACAATTTGACTACTGGACGGCTATGACGCTAATGTCAAAAACCAAGTCGGCGTTGGCGGGAATTCCGGAGTTTGCCGGTGGGTCCGCGCCGTAAGCCAACGCCGCCGGAATCAGCAAGCGGCGTTCGCCACCGGCCTTCATGCCCGGCAAGCCTTCGTCCCAGCCCTTGATTAGCGGATTTGAAGGATCGTTAAGTTTGGCCGTGAACGGCTGGCCGCCATTGTCCAGCGAGCTTTGAAAGACCACGCCAGTGGCTGCCACCGCGCCGGTATAGTTGGCGATGATCGTGGAATCGTTCTTAACAACCGCTCCGCTACCAGTTTTAAGGTCTACTTTTTGTAGCGATTTAATGGATTCAGTGGGAGTAAAACCTGATAACTTAGTGCCCTGCAGATTGGTGGCAGTACTTTGCTGGCTGCTATCGGTCGTGGAGTTATTGTCATGCGTAGCTTGCCAAAAAGCGACCAATCCCACGCCCAACCCCGTCACGATAAACAACATGGCCATGAACGCCCAGCCGGCACGCCGTAAAAAACTTTTCATCAGATCCTTTCCGCGTTTAGTTTAGTTTTGGCCCGGGCCGTCAGTTCGTCCAGTAGCCTATTGGTCTCCTGGGTGGTCAGCGTGCGTTCCGGGTGCGATAAGATTATACGCCAGGTCGTTTGTTTGTGGGTTTTATTGCCCGGACGCTGGTATATGTCAATCGGCTCATAGCGCCAAAGGTATCCATGCTTATCAGCCAACCCTTCCAAGTTCGTAACAAAAAAGTCGGCCAGGTCGTCGTACATGGTTTTAGCGGGGTGGCGCAGGCAGAAGTCCTGCTCGATTTCCGGGAAACGGTTGAGCGGCTGGTATTGCAGCGGGCGGGTTTCCTCCAGCAAATTATTGATATCCAGGTCGAATATTGAGGTAGCAGGAGGCAACTTTAGGGCCTGTCGCAAGGTTTCAGTTGGCTCGCCTATTACTCCCAGAGATTTACTGCCGCCCCAAACCACAGCGGACCTGGTTGGTTCAAATGCATTAATCCAGGAGGTTTTACGCTTCATTTCAAATTGATCCAGGCGGATGTATTGTCTGTCATGAATACCTAGCGCACTAAAAATGGCGTCCGACATGTTCCAGGCCGTAAAGTAAGGCGCGCTTGCCGGGCGATCGTCAACGATTACGGCGGCCAACGATTCGCCTTCTAAAGGTAGTCCTTCTTTATTAAGCAGTCCCTTAATGTGGGATTTACCGATCTCGAACAGGGCAAAATTATCAAAGCCATCACGCTTATTAGGAGTTACTTTTTCTAAAAGGCTCGGCAGTAGGTTTATGCGGTAGTACTGGAGATCCGGGCTGAGGGCGTTGCGTAGTTCAAAAGCCTCTTTAGGGTCTTGGTTAGCCGCTTTAAGTAGCGAGCCGTGGACAAAGCTGTAGGTCAGGACTTCGTTGGCGCCGACGGCCCGCAAGATCCCCCGTAAATATGTTTTGAAATCTAGCATTTCGTTGCGCGCTGCCGGCATCAGATCGCGCGGCGGTAATTCTAGCGGCAGCTTGTCATAGCCGTACAGGCGGCCGACTTCCTCTACTATGTCTTCCGGGATTTCCACGTCGGTCCGCCAGAACGGTCTCGTAATGCTTAATGAATTGCCGCTGACGTTAACTTTGAACTCGACGTTTTCCAGCAGTTCTTTAACCTCGCTGGCAGAGAGCTTTAGGCCAAGGCGCTGATTGATGAATTCGGTTGATACTTTCAGCGCGGCTGGTTTGCCGGTGACATGTTTTATATCAACAACCTCGCTGGCTTGGCGGCCGCCGGCGACCTGTTTGATGAGTGTGGCCGCGCGGCCTATGGCCGCCGCGTTCTGACGCGGCGACTGGCCTTTGGTAAAGCGCGTCGCCGCGTCAGTGAACAAACCGTAGGCCATGGCCGCCCTCCGGGTGGCGTTCATGTCAAAAGTGGCGGCCTCCAAAACGACGTTCCGGGTTTCTGGGCTTACTTCCGTGCCGGCTCCGCCCATCACGCCGCCCAAACCGATCGGCTTTTGACCGTCGGTAATGACCATCGCCCCATGCTCCAGTTTAAGGGTCTTATCACCGATTACGGTCAGTTCTTCGCCTTTTTTGCTCATCCGCACGCCCAGGGTGCCGGACTTGAGTTTGTCGTAGTCATAGGCATGCAGCGGCTGGCCGGTCTCCAACATCACCAAGTTGGTAACGTCCACGATATTATTGACTGGCCGCACGCCAACCCGAGCCAGGAAGCTTTGCAGCCAGGCCGGGCTGGGACCGACTTTGACGTCTTTGAATGCCACGGCGCAAAAACGCGGTACTAAGTCCGGAATGTCGTTTTTAACGGATAATTTGAGTACGTTTTTGCGGCCGTCGTTGTCCAGCTCGGCGTCTTCGCGGTACCAGTCCGGGCTTTTGAAGGCCTGGTTGTTAATGCCGGCTACTTCACGCGCCACGCCCAGCGTGCCAAAGCAGTCCGGACGGTGCGTGAACATTTTGTTTTCGATGTCTATGACGTGGTCGTCCAGCCACAGCGATTTAGCGAACGCGTCGCCGGGCTTGCCCTGCTCTAAAACCAAGAGGCCGTCGTGACTGTCGCCAAGGGATAGTTCTTTGGCACTGGCCAACATCCCGTTGCTCATCTGACCGCGGATCTGGCGGGCCTCAATCACGAACGGATCCTTGTCAATGCTCTCCGGTACCGTAGCGCCCGGGGGGATCCAAGCCGCCAGCATGCCGGCTTTGACATTGGGCGCGCCACAAACCACTTCAATCAAGCCGTCGGCGTTACGCTTGACCTGTTTATTTTTGCCTCCGTCGTCTATCAGACAGGCGTGCAGGCGGTCGGCGTTCGGATGCTTGGCGCATTTTACGACTTTCACCACCAGGATGCCGTCATATTTTTTGCCCAGGTCTTCTACCCCTTCGACCGCGCCCAACTGGGCGCCGATTTTCTCCACCAATTTATCCACTGGCAAATCAACGGGCGTGAATTCCTTGATCCAATTCAGACTGACTTTCATACGAACTCCGTGAATTCCTCAATCTTGTCCGGCTGGCCGTGTTCTATGAACCTTACCCAGTCAGGCTTGATCCGTAGCCAGATCTGGTCCGGGTCGTCACGGTATTTAGCCGAGCCCGCCAGCTGCTTAAAGCGGCCTTCTCTGACTAGCTGGTCGTACTCGGCTTTTTTGATGATTACCGCTCGGCCCTCGTATTGGACCTCACCGGTTTCGTCGCCGATCACCACCGCCACCGCTCCGTTAGAAGATATGTTTTTAGCCTTCCGGCTAAGTTTGGAAGTACCGATCATCAGCTCTAGTCCCGTGCCGACCGAGTACGCCACAAGGGCTGATTCCGGCCGGGAGCTGGGATCAACCGTCGAAAGCACGCACAAAAAACGCCCGTCCATGAATTCCAGCAATCTTTGCTTGGTTTCCGTGTTCACGACGCTTCTCCCGCGATGCGGACTTCCAGCTCGTCCATAGTCTTTAGGAATTCTTTTTCCAGGTCGACTTCGAATTTATGGGCCAGTATCAACAGACTCCACAGACAGTCGGACAACTCATGGGCCAGCTTGGAATCGGCGTTCTCGATCTTGCGCAGATTATCTTTAGCCATCACTAGCTTCATCAGATCACCAAAATCACCCGCGAACCCCAAAGCAAAGTCTTTGGCCTCCCATTCCTTGTGTCCGTTCATATTGTTAAGCTCGGCGTATCTATTCTGGATTTCCAAAGCCCGTTTCTGCAAAGTCGGCAAATCGCTCATGAGAACTGCCTCAGGAATTTTAGGTTGGCTGAATGGAAGTGGCGGACATCTTCGATGCCGTATTTCATCATCACCAGGCGGTCGATGCCCATGCCCCAGGCAAAGCCGGTGTATTTGGCGGGGTCTACGCCACCTTCCTTTAGGACGTTGGGATGTACCATGCCGCAACCTAGCAGCTCGATCCAACCGACGTAACTGCAGATATGGCAGCCTTTTTTCTGACAGAATGGGCAGGAGACTATCAGCTCAAAGCTGGGTTCGGTGAACGGGAAGTAGAAAGGCTGGAATTTGAATTCGATTTTTTGGCCGTAATATTCTTCCAAAAAAGCCTTCAGCGTAGCCACTAAGTGGCCGGCGTTGATGTTTTTACTTACGTAAACGCCCTCCAGCTGGTAGAAGGTATGCTCGTGGCGAGCGTCCAAGTCTTCGTTACGGAAGACTCGGCCGGGGATTACGGCCGCGATTGCCTTGCCTTTTTCCAAGTTTTTTTTGCCAGCTTTAAGTACCCGGTTTTGCATGATGGAAGTGTGCGCCGGCGCGATTAAACCGTCGGTGGTCAAAAAGGTGTCCCACTCGTCGCGTGCCGGGTGGTCGGGCGGGAAGTTCAGGCTGGTGAACATGTGGTAGTCGTCGTCGATTTCGCGCGATTCCACGGCCGTGAAGCCCATGCGGTAAAAGATGTCCAGAATGCTCTGGATCTCGGTATTCAGCGGATGTAGGCTACCGGACCGGACCGGCAGCGGCCGTGGTCGGTCCTCCGGTTTAACGTTGACGTCAAAGGGAGCAGTCACGTCAATGGGCCTAAGCTTAGCGGCTTTTGGCTTTGACGCCTCGTCTACCATTCGTTGGAGCTCGCCGCGGAGGGCATTGACTTCTTTGCCAAAAGCGGCGCGCGCCGGACCGGCAGGCAATTCTTTTATGCGGTCATAGAGAGCCGTCAATTCCGGCGCGCGCAAAACCGTCCGCTTGTCTTCCAACGAATTGAACTTTCCCTGAAGCTGCCTGGCGGCAGCTTTAACCTCGGAATTTTTATACTCCATATCTGTTAAATAGTATATCAGTTATCCTTCCCTGATAAAGAGGTGGGTTATACCCGGTAGTGAGCTTTCGCGTTGCTTCACAAAAGCGTTCGCCGCGGGCGGACGATCGCGAAAGTCTACTACCGGGTTATACTTAAGCTTATATATGGCGGACGAGCAACCGGATTTGCTGGACGAGGCCCAGAAGGTCCTTAAACTGAACGACAAAGGCCATTGGATCGTCCCGTCTTTGGAGCTTTATCCGCACCAATGGCTATGGGACAGCTGTTTTATTGCCATCGGTCTTAGACACCTGAGCGCCGAACGGGCGCAAATGGAGTTGCGCAGCCTGTTGCGCGGCCAATGGAGCAATGGCATGTTTCCGGACATGATCTTTGCCAGCGTCAAAGCCGCCAGTCTGGACAAGATTCTGTGGGACAGCGCGGTCAGTCCGTTCGCGCCGCACGACGTGGACACTAGTGGCATCACTCAGCCACCGATGCTAGCCGAGGCCGTCCTGATGGTCGGCAAAAAATTACCGATCACGGAGCGGCGGCGCTGGTATAGAGAAATGCTGCCACCCATAATCGCTTTCCACGAATGGCTCTACCGCGAACGCGATCCAGCCCAGGAAGGTTTAGTGACTCTGGTGCACCCCTACGAGTCAGGACTGGATAATTCACCGCCATGGGTAAGCGAGCTCAGGAACCGCGGTATTCCCTTGTGGGCCAGCGCTGCTGATAAATTA
>CAZWRI010000004.1:0-3167 GCA_964636115.1 uncultured Candidatus Saccharibacteria bacterium
CTGGTAGGCACCGTTGATACACTCCGCGGCCGCGTAGCCTTCGTCCACGCTGCCCGTAAAGGTAACGACGATGTTAGCCGTGGTTTGTGAGGGATTCAACAAGTACCACAGCCCAGTGGTACAGGCGCCGTCTCCGGAAAGATCCTCACGATATTTAGTTAGCGCTACGCCGTTGAAAGTGACGCTGGTAACTGGCATGGTCGCGCCGGTGGCGGCGCGGGTGGTGGTTGCGACTACCAGAACTTTGTTAGTGCCGGACGCAACGGTATGTGACCAAGTTAGTGACGATACTGAGCTGGAGGCTGACGACTCACTGGTGGAGTTATGGGAAATCGCCATTTAGAGACTCCGCTTCATGGCCGGTAAGCCCACTTGGCAAAATGATGAATTTAGGGTCTGCGTCTCGCGCGCGTACACGCGTGGGGTCAGGGCATAAAATGCCTTACCACTTTTTGGGCCATTTTTTGTTTTGCTCATGGCACTTAAAATTTTAATCTTATGGAGCACAAATAGCAATCATAAAATGACTTGTTTTTGATTTGTATTTTTCGCTGTTATTTGGCGTTCAAATGTCTGTCAAAATCATAACAAAATGGAGCACAAATAGCAAACATAATTTCAGGCCATTTTGGTTTGCAATTTTTGTATACTCCACAATGATATATTGATGGAGCACAAATAGCAATCATGATAATCTGTAACACCATATTTTTCGCAAACACGGCTAATTAAAGGACTGTAGCTTTATTTAGTACAGGGGGCCTTACTAATATCCATAGGAGTAAAAGTTCTTATTAATCCCCTGCTTATCCACACTTCGTTATTATCTGAATCGTAGTAAAAAACTCAATATAAAAGTGAATTAAAAATCATAAAGTTGCCAACCAGCAAATTAATTATCTAAATGATAAATCGGCTTAATGACGCCAAACGCGTCCATGTAGCTGCCGCCACCGTCCAGCACGCGGCGCTTAAACCAGGCCTCGCCTGACTCCCAGGTTTGGGGCGTTTTTGGATCCTTAAAGTCCAAAATAAAGCCGTACTTTTCCACAGCATCACGGCGGATTAAGCAGCACCCAAAGTCGGTATTGGCGTCTTCCGGCTTTTGGCGGTCCCATTTATTTGGGTTGACCATCATGTAGTTGCCGTCCCGCATCAACTCCACTAATCTGCCCAGACTGTCGTTAGGCACTAAAATATCGCATTCCCAAGCGAACCAGGCATCGTAGTCGTGTGCTAGGAGGTATTGCCGTATGGTCTCGCGTGAGCGCGCCACGCGCTCGTGCTTGCCCTGTTCGGTCGACAGCTCCAAATGCTGCAGCTCGTACTTTTTAATACCTGCCCGGGCGCAATAGGCCTTTAGCTTTGCCAAGTAGTCGCTGTTGGGCGAATTATCGACCATCAACAGGTTCGCCGGGTAATTCAGCGCCGCCACGTTCTTAAGCCACCGTTCCACTGAGTAGTCTTTGGATTCGTGTACGGGCGTGCCAATCAAAACCTTCATAGCTAGTCAGTTAAATGGTCGATCACTAAATAGTTATGTAGGCTGGCCCACTTCCAGCCGTGCTTGATAATTTCGTTTATCAACGGTACGTCCGACGGATGGTGTCTGACACCTTCCATAAAGCCGTAGTCTATAAAGAGCCGTTTAGGCAACAGCAACAAGCCCATGGATTCCAGCTCCTTGTAGGCATCGGTGTAACGCGTAGGTTCGACGCTTCTTAGTGGATATGTGTGGCCAACTACGTCAAAATCGGCGGTGTAACGCAACAATACGCTTAGGATATTGGGCGGGCAGATAATATCGCATTCCCAGCTGAACCAAAAGTCCCAGTCTTGAGCCAGTAATTTTTGTCGGATGGCTTCGCGTGAAACGCCCAGCCGTTCTTTGGCGCCGTCTTCGCCATCTGGTAAGTCCGCCAAATTGGTCAGTTCGTAATTGGTAAAACCGATTTCGGAACAGTATTTTCTTATAGTGTCCTGGTAGTGCGAGCCTGGGGAATTATCAACCATGTACAGCAACCATTGGCAGGAGCTTGGCACTTCAATCTCCGATACGGACTTAAGCCATTGCTTAAGTCCGTAATCTTTTGATTCATGCACCGGCGTGCCAATTAAGACCTTCATCATAATAATTATAGGCACGAAAAGAGAGCTTGGCTAAGTTTTGATTAGTCCTTATTCGCAATCTACGGGTTTTGTATCAGAAGCGCTAAGAACACCATCGTTAGCCGTAACGTATGTTGTGCCAAAGCCATCACTATCTTCCATGGCGATGCAGCCAATGACGGTGGAGGGAGTGCCAAGATAAAGAGTTGATGCTCCCCAAATCGTCCCTCCAACATTTAATTTGGCAGGAGCGTTCGTCGTACCCACACCGACAACACCTCCTGCGACGACCTGTAGATATGTATTTGCCCCATCAATGTAGAGGTCATCGACGTTATTTGCGGTATCTATGCTACCTACGCCGGTATTCTCCCCAAAATTTGTGTAAAAAAGCTCAGTTGCATGGTTTGAGTCTCGGCCGACCGTTATTCCGGAGAGGTGGTTGTCGGTTGAATCCTGGACTTCGATTGAAGTATCAATGTTAGGGTTGAAGTCCGACCCTCCTACAATGAGATGATTAGAGTATGCCGGTTGCGTACCAATGCCAAGGCTTTTACTCATGTCATCCCAATAAAAACTAGAATTATCTTCTGTTACAGACGTGCCGTCCGAGAATAAAACCGAGCCTGAGCTATATGCGCTCACGCTCCTATTAACTAGTAACAGAATCCCCAGTAAAATTGCTATGATGCCGAGCATGCTCCAGCCAAATTGTTTAGCTGAAAAAACTAAAGCACTCATTTGCCCACCCCCTTATGCTTATATTCGTATTGTAGGACTCAGCTTTATATAAGGCAAGAAAAAGGAATTACACAGAAGATATTAGGCCTTTTATGGCCGGAATAAATTTATCCATCGATTTATCGGGTATATCGTTGATGTTGTGCTCTCGCCACCACTCCTCCTGCCTTACTTGTCGAGGGTTGCCATCAGCCATGCCACAGTGTTTTTTATAATTTAAGTAATATTCGCGGCTTTGGGTGACGTAATGGTTGATACGGAATTTTTCGTAGCTGGGCGTGTGCTCGGTCCAGCCACCGTTAATCGCTCGCATTTTT
>CAZWRI010000005.1:0-3197 GCA_964636115.1 uncultured Candidatus Saccharibacteria bacterium
GACTGTAATAATGCGCAGCAATGTTTTCGGTCAGTAACAACGTTGCCGTTTGACCGTCTTTAAAGTCGTTCGGCAAAACCTTAGCGGTAACCTGAAGCGGGTATTGCGTGTTCGGCGGAACAGGGTTGTTTATTCCTAATACTTGATCTTGAAAAACACCATTGGCAGAACATTCCGGTGGTGGATTTATCTGTGACCATGAAGCAATTCCTGTCGAGACTACCGCAATCAAATAAGCAGGGTTTCCGGCAGTTGTTGAACCAGCGGTTGGAGTATCTATCAATCCGGTATTCGCAACATAGCTAGTCCAAGGGTTACTATGTCCCGAAATTGAGTTGTCACTGGGACAAACTGAAAGTTCCCAATACGGCAACGGCGTCGGCGGCTTACCAGATAGTGGCGCCTGACCGATGGTGCCGTTCTGAATGGCTTGGTAAAGGTCAAGCTTATCGAGATAAGGCATCAACGCGACTTGCCAATTGATGACCCCCGGCTGTGTACTCCCTGAACTTTGATCAACGACGACATTTAATAGCTGCCGGTAACCCGGATAATATCCCTTTGCGCCAACAAATTGATGAACGGCATTGGCGAAACCACGTTGGTTATTCATGCATACGGTTTGCCGTGCCGCTTCGCGAGCGCTGTTAACGGCTGGCAACAGCAATGCAGCAAGCATGCCGATGATGGTGATGACGACAAGAAGCTCAACGAGAGTAAAGCCAGACCGAAGATGCAGTGATAGATTATTCTCGCTGCTGTCGTCCGCCCGTCGCGATGTAAATCGTCCGGACATTTGCTGTTCCTCGCTTTCAGGCCCGCCCAGGGTAGCACCCCTCACCATTATTCCATATCGGCGCTGGAAATGCCAGCGTTTTTTGAGGTTCTTGAGCTAGCTTGGCTAAGAACTTCCAGCCAGTCCGGGCCATTGGCTTTCCGGCGGGAATAATGCGAGTGGTCCGGAAGCGACAGGCTATAACCGGAACAGTCGATTGAATCCAAGGAAGAAATTGAGTCCAAGGAAGGCTGTTGGCCAAAGTCCTGGAATCAGCTACGCCTGCAGAGAGATTTCCCACTACGAACCACACCTTCACTTTGCCCGGTAAGGAAAGCAAGTGTACAAGTATTGGAGGCTTGCCTACTGCCGGGGCGCTTGCGCTTGTCCGCCAGGGGTACGGTTGTAGTAATGCAAGTAGTCCATGAAAGCTGTCACGTGGCCGGTGCCGCGAATTTGGCTGGAAATGCCTCGCTCAGTTTGACCGCCGCCTCCGCCTGCCACTAGACTTTTTTGTTGTTGCTGCTGCAAATGTTGTATTTGCTGCTGTTGCTGCTGATTGATTTCCTGTTGTTGTATTTGCGGCAAGACGTAGTTTTGATAAGCAGCAAAACCGTTTGAGCCGCCCGTCCGGTTCGTGAGTGTCAAATAGGGACTGGTCGTCGGCGCCGATTGAACATTGGAAAACGGCTGCTGCGCGTCGGCTGGCCGAACAACGAAAAATACTCCGATCGCAACGATTCCTAAGCCGAGTTTAAGAGATTTCATATTGATGCCTCTTTACATTCATTAGCAAATTGTACCGTGCTGCCGGCTGCGGACAAATTGGCAAATTTCAAGCCGTAACAGAACTCTTTTTCCTCACCCCATTTACAAGCCGTTGGGGGCGCCTGGCAGGGAGCGAATGTTCTGGACGGTTTGGGCTCCTAGCAGCGTCGTGCCGAACATGCGTTCAAACGGGTTGAGCATTTTGTTGATGAACGAATCCAGGGCGATCATGTGGTCCTGAGCGATGAAGATTCGGTCACCCGGCAACACTTGGTAATTCGTGCACGTGCTGGCGCCCTGCACAATGTCGTTCCACTTGACCGGCAATACCTGATCGCAACCCGTCGGCGCCGGTCGGGCAATCCAAATGTTCTTGCTCGACAGGCGGCTTAAGCCTTGCACCTGGCTGACAGCGTCCAGCACCGTTTCGTTGCCCGTGATCGGGAACCGCTGAATGTTGTCGCCAAAGCCGGCCCCTTGCGTGATCACGTAGTAGACCTTGCTGTTGTAGGCATACACGTCGACCGACACCAGCGGCGCTTCCAAGTACTGTTCCAAGTGCTTTTCAATGGATTCGGTCGCTTCTTGAATCGTTAAACCTGCCACATACACCTGGCCATAGGTGCCCAGGTTGATCGTGCCATCGGGGGCAATTAAATGCTCGCCGGCAATCTGCTGCTGGCCCCCCGATTCGTTCAGGGTGACCGACACCTGCGGATTGGAGAGCGTGCGCTTGAGTTGTTTGCTGACAGCGGCAGCCGCTTCTTCCAGCGATAGTCCACCGACTTTGACTTTGCCGTAGCCGGGACCCAGGTTCAGCATGCCGCCCGGTTCGACCAGATATAGGCCGCGAATCGGCTGGTCCAGCTTGGTACCTTCCACTTCCACCTGCAGCACGTCCAACGGCTCGATGTGGAACGGTTCCTTGGGAACAATTCGCAAGGCATCGATCAGCATGATATCGGGAGGCTCCAGCACATAGGGCGGGAGCGAAACCATATTCTTTTCCGTAGGCACATAGCTGGGGCAGCCACCCACGCATTTAGCTGGCACCGGATCGAGTCCCCACCAGGTGCGGCAGCCCGGCGCGCAGACTAAGGCCACGCAGACGAGCAACGCCAACCAACGATGAACGGGGGAAACGATCATATATCAGCACACCAGGAACGATCTTAAAATTTCCAGGACAATCCAAACTACCCAAATTAACCTCTGCCGCCTCTCCGTTACCGATGTCCGTACAATCGGCAAACTCCCACCTACCGGTAGCCTTTGAATAATCGGCAAACTTTGCCACAGACTTCGCAAGAAAGTCGCCCGATTGCACTAAACCAAAAAACAGCTCGCACTTGGGCAGCGTGTTTTCAGGTAGAATGTCGATTGGCCATGCTTTAAATGATGTCGATGCCTGCACAAACGATGCTTGATACTCACCGTTCATTCCTGCATTAAGAACGCATCTAAAGTCTGTTCTTTAAGTACTTTCCGCTCATCAAGCCTTAACAAGCTAAGAAGGCGCGGTTCGTTGACAGCCCCCGCCAACCAAGTACGATGGATCATATAAGCTTGCGAGCCAGCTCGGGGTTTCATTGGCATCAAAAGCTGATGCTGCAGGCAACTTCTCTTACTCCGGGCAGGTAACCTCAAAGCAAAT
>CAZWRI010000006.1:0-5872 GCA_964636115.1 uncultured Candidatus Saccharibacteria bacterium
AGGAAGAAGACAGAGCCGGAGCAAATTGAAGGCCTGGTCGAAGAATTCACAGCTAAAGGTTATTTGGATAACGTCAAATTCTCGGCCTGGTACGCCGAGCTTTTGGCGCGGCGCAACAAAAGCGACCGTCAGATCCGCGCCGAGCTGTTCAAAAAGGGCGTTGACCGGGAAACCGTGGACGGCGTGCTGCAAACGACGGGCCCAGAGCCGGGTAGGCTAGAAGCTTTGGTGGCTAAAAAATCTCAGCTGGCCCGTTATCAACAGGACCCCCAGAAGTTGATTAGATACTTGGTGTCACAGGGCTTTGGCTGGGAAGAGGTCCGGTCCGCGGTCGCCCACCGCTTCCCCGCTCAAAATACTTGACAAGTCAAGTATTTTGAGCGGTAGTGGCAGTGTGTTCCGGGATTGCTTTATACAAAATAACTACATATGTGGCGATTATGTACCTTGTATGACCGCCGTGAGTTGTTCTAGGCCGGAGCCACGCCGGCCGGAACCGGTGCCAGTTCTTTGTCTTCAACCTTCACGTCGCTATCCTTGACCAAAATGTAGCTGTCCGTCACCTCCAAGATCTGGGTCCGATCTATAAGTAGCGTGTCTTCGCTGACAAACACCTTCACTAACGGTCGGGCAACGTAGAGCTTCTGCACGAACAGGCCGTCGTTATAGCTGTAGTCACCAACCTTGCCCAGTTTACCGCGCTTGGTTTTGACCGTTTTGTCGACCAATTTAAAATCGATGTCCAGGATTTCTTTTTGTCTGACCAACTCGTCCGGGGTACTCAGGTCGTCTTCGTCGTCGACCGCCAAGCCGTCGGGTGTTATTTCGCGCACGTGTTCGGTCAGTAATACCAGCGGCGGAGCCCCCGGAGCCTTGCACCACCAGCCGATTATTTTCAGGTTATGCGGGTTGATGATGGGCGCGGTCGTAGAGGCAATCGGCCCCCCTAGACGCAAGCTCAACACCGGACGATCGATTAAACTGGCGCTTAACCTCAACATGGTACTAAGTATAGTCGCCAATCTCTTAAGACGCTACTGCTTGCAATAGTCCCAGCTTCTGGTAATTTGATGATATGAAGAAATATTGCATAATATTTCTTATGCTTACGGGGGCGATCGCTTTCGGCGCGGTCAAAGTCAACGCGCCGGTGTTGGCTTCGAATTTGGCGGATCTGACGATCATTGAGTTCAAGATGACCGGATCCGAGTCGATAGTTATCCAGAACACTACTTCCAGCGCGATCAACTTAAAGAACGATTGGCTGGAATACTTCAATAAGAATAATCCGATCTTTCCCAGCGTAACCAACGGCAGCCAGCAATTACCTGATTTTACGCTGGAGGCTGGGCAAACCGTACTGCTCAGTGGTGACAGCGCGGCGACTTGCGGCGCCAGCGTGGTGGACAATCTGGGGTTCAGCCTGAGCGATACCAACGGCTACCTGCGAGTTACCAAAGTCACTCTGCAGTCTGACGGAGCCTCCTTGCTCTATACGCCCCTGGACCACGTTAGTTGGACGTCAACGGCCGCCAGTAAATTGGATCCCAAACAGCCAAAACCAGATATTACCGACGTTAAAAGCGCTACGGACGACCCGTTAGCCGTATGGTACCGTAGTACGTCGGGTGGATCGTGGAGCCCCAGTCAAATCAGCGGTAGTGGTTGTGGAGTCCTGGCGGGAGCGGTCACGCCCGGCGGTGGCGCTAGCTATGCCCAGCTGGCTAAGAATTCCACCAGCGTGCCGTCCAGCTTTGCTGGCGCCGCCAGTTCGATTCCGGCCGATGACGATGGGCTGGCGGCGCCAAAATTGTCGGAAATCCAGCCCAATCCGGCACCGCCTCAAACCGACGCCAATAACGAGTTCATCGAGCTATATAACTCTAACTCCCGGCCATTCGATCTGAGTGGCTTTATCCTGGAGGCTGGCACGACTTCCTTGCATAAGTACACTTTCCCTAAAGGCACTACCATCGCGGCTCACAAATTCGTCGCCTATGACTCTTCAACAACCCATCTGTCCTTAAGTAATAATGGCGGACAGGTCAAGTTGTTGGATCCAGACCAGAACAACTTGGAACAGTCAGATGTCTACGACAAGGCCAAAGACGGCTACGCCTGGGTGGAAGCGGACGGATCATGGCTGTGGACCACTACTCCGACCCCTGGCGCTAAGAACGTTATTACCATTCCGCCACAAACGGCTTCATCTAAAAAAGACGACCCAGGTAGCCAGTCGGTGCTTGGCGCTTCGACTTCCATTACGGGCGGTAGCGGTAGCGGCGCGTCGGCTACTTCAGTCGCCAAACCAGCCAGCCTGCACCCCCTAATACTTGCGGGGGTCGGCTCCCTGGCCGTACTATATGCCCTGTATGAGTACCGACATGATTTGGCAAACACGCTCTACCGGTACCGCCGATACCGAGCGGCTCGGCATGGTATTGGGCAGCCTGCTGAAACCACCGACCTTGCTAGAACTGCGCTCTGATCTGGGCGGCGGCAAAACTACATTCGTCAAAGGCTTAGCCAAGGGCGTAGGTAGTAAGGATAGGGTCGCCAGTCCCACGTTCACTTTGAACCGGATATATAAGGCGGACCGCGTGGAGATACATCACTTTGACTTTTATCGTCTCCACGAACCCGGCGTGGTTTCTGACCAGCTGGAAGAATCGCTTCAGAATTCACGGGTGATCACGGTTGTCGAATGGAGCGACGTCGTCCAAAGTGTCTTACCGCCGGAGCATATAAGAATCACCTTCAAGCCGGTAGCCGATAATGCCGACGAACGCCAGATCGAAATCAGCTATCCGGAGTCAAGAAGAGGATTAATAGAGAAATTAGAAAGTATGATGGCGGAGCCGGAGCCATGATAATCCTAACGCTTAGGACGGATAAGCCCCACGCCGAAATAGGAGTGTTTGACGATGAAAAACGACTGGCCTATCGGAAATGGGAGGCACATCTGGAATTGTCTAAAACCATCCACAAAGAGATCCAGGAAATACTTAACAAGTTAAGTATTTCCTGGAGCGACATCCAAGGTGTCGTCTGCTACCAAGGCCCGGGAAGTTTTACTGGCTTGCGCATAGGTCTGAGCGTGGCTGACGCCCTGGTTTACGCGGAGGGCTTGCCGATCGTCGGTACGGCCGGCGAGCAGTGGATCCAAAAAGGCATAAAAGCTCTGATCGCCGGCCAGAACCACAAAATCGCCCTGCCCAAATACGACCGTCCAGCGGCAACCACGCCACCCCGTAAGTAGCGCAAAAACATTGCCAAAAAAAATCCGCGGCTCTATATTATATTTAGGATTTTCTGCGTTTTTTGGGAGTCCACTTTTCGTAACATCAAATACTTTGATAGCATTCCGATCGTCTGCCCAGAGATAATGAAGTGATAGTGATTGCTCGGGCCGGGACGGTCCGGTTGCCCTTAGAAAGGGGTTAGTAATGATAATAGTAGCGATTGTGCTGGCAATTGCCGGCCTTGCTGTTGGTGGTGGCGGCGCTACCGCCGTGAATCGTAAGTTAAACAAAGATGCCGCTGATAAAGCCAAAAAAGAGCTGGCCAAAGCCAAGAAAGAGGCCGAGGAAACGATCAAGCGGGCCCGTGAAGAAGCCGACCGACGCGTGGAAGAATCGCGCAAAGACGAGCAAAGGCGTCGTAACGAACTCAAGGAACTGGAGAGGCGTTCATTGGAGCGCCAAGAGGCCTTGGACAAGAAACTTGACGAACTGGACAAACGTGCCGAGGGCCTACGCAAGGCCGACGACGAAGTCGAAGCCCTTAAGAACGAGATTCGCAGTATCCGTACCAAGCAGCAGGAAAAACTGGAAAAAATCGCCAAGTTGACCAAAGCTGACGCTACGCAAAAACTCATGGAGATGACGGAGCGCGACATCAAAAACGACCTTACGGGTCTGGTGGCAAAGCTGCAGAACGAAGCCAGGGAAGACGCCGAGGAGCAGGCCGCCCTGGTTCTAACCACCGCCATGGAGCGCATGGCGTCCGAAGTAACGGCCGAGCGCACCGTTACCGCGGTACGGCTTGACGACGAAGAGATGAAAGGTCGCATCATTGGCAAGGAAGGCCGGAACATTCAGGCGCTACAGCGGGCGACCGGCGTCGACATTCTGGTCGACGAAACGCCGGGAATGATCGTGCTGTCCAGTTTTGATCCGGTGCGCCGCGAGGTAGCGCGCCAGGCCATGGAGATGTTACTCAAGGACGGACGGGTCCACCCCGGCCGGATCGAGGAAGTCGTTGAGAAAGCCCAAAAACAGGTCCAGAAAGACGTCGTAAGGGCGGGTGAAGACGCTGCCCGCGAGGTTGGCATCGTGGGAGTGCCCAAAGAAATCCTGCAGATGCTTGGCGAACTTAAATTCCGTACCAGCTACGGTCAGAACGTCCTAAAGCACAGCGTGGAGATGGCCCAGTTAGCCGGCGTATTGGCCGATGAGCTGGGAGCCGACGTCAAGACGACCAAATACGCCGCGCTGGTGCACGACATCGGTAAGGCTCTGAGCCACAAAGTCGAAGGTAAGCACCATCACATCAGTGGTGAAATGCTGCGCAAATACGGCGCGCCGGAGGAAGTCGCCTTGGCCGCCGAGCAACACCACGACGACATGGAGGCGACTTCCGTGGAAGCGCTCGTCATCCGCGTGTGCGATGCCGTCAGTGCCGCGCGGCCCGGAGCACGCAACATCAGCGTCGAAAATTTTGCCGAGCGCATGAAAGATCTGGAAAACACCGCCCTTGGCTTCGACGGCATTGAAAAGGCTTACGCCATCAGTGCCGGTCGTGAGGTCCGGGTATTCGTCAAGCCTAAATCCGTAGACGATCTACAGGCCATCAAGTTGGCCCGTGACATCGCCAACAAAATCGAATCTACCATGCAGTATCCCGGTACCATCAAGGTTAACGTCATCCGCGAAACCCGCGCCATAGAATTCGCCAAGTAGGCCACCGGATCAGAACAATGCCAGCTCGCATCAATGACCCGGAAGCCCACCGGCCCCACGGTCCGCGAGCGGGATTCGGCTATCTGGAGATCGACGACGTTGAACCGGCGGTCTTTTACCAGCCGCCAAACGCCGAGCAACAGAAGCGCGCGGCGGCCTTGGTGGAGCGGATAGGGCGGGATGAAGATACGGATCTGAGCTTTGAAGACTTTCAGGCCTGGTGTGAGATGAACTGGAAGCAGCCGCACGGTACTAAAGTTTCGGTGACAAGATCTACCACAAAGTTAAGGGAAGAAGTCGGCGAGCTACAAGAAGCCGTATACGCGCCAGGTCACCAGCGCTCAGACGAGCAGCTTGTCTCTGAATTAGGGGACGTGTTGTGGTGTACCACCGCCATCGCTAGTGACTTAAAGATCAACGTCAAACACTGTCTGATGATACTGATGAACCGCTACGGCCATTACATCAGGAGTTTTGCGGACGGCAGCACGCCGGCTTGGGTCAAAAAAGCCCAGGCTTTAGCCTTTGACGAGCGGATGAGTGCCGCCGCGCTGGACGGTTTGATTCAGGAAGGTTATCAGCCGGCAGAGGCGATGATCATGCTGGTTGACGAAGATGACAGCCCGTTCAAGCAGGAAGAAATCGACGACGCCCTGGGGCACATGGAACGGAACGCACTTTTCCTTATTTCTATAGCCCGGCATAATTACGAGGACGATTTGTACCAAACAGGCGTGGTACAACGGGCCGACGTGGCCGAGTATTTGATCGCCCGGATATTCGTGGACGCTGCCTTCGTGGCAAAACATGCCGCCCGCAGTTCCTTGGGCGAAGTGATGAAAAAGAACGTCTTAAAATTGACGGCAAGGGTAGAGACCAACCAGGTGGATAAAAGTGACGGTGGACGCCAG
>CAZWRI010000007.1:0-2162 GCA_964636115.1 uncultured Candidatus Saccharibacteria bacterium
CCCCACCCAGCTGGTTTTGTCCTACACCCCCCCCCCCCC
This sequence comes from uncultured Candidatus Saccharibacteria bacterium, assembly GCA_964636115.1. Classification (GTDB taxonomy): domain Bacteria; phylum Patescibacteriota; class Saccharimonadia; order Saccharimonadales; family UBA10212; genus CAYUUT01. The sequence goes on from CAZWRI010000007.1 coordinate 40, forward strand.
GCCCCCCCAACCAACCGGCGCGGCTGGCGGCGCCCGCTGCGGCCGCCCCAGACTCCACACTAATCCAAAGGTTTTAACTATGGAAAAAGCTCTATCTTCGGAGGAACGCCTCCACCGCACCACACTGCAGGCCAAAAAAAGCATGGCCTTGCGCAGCGTGCGTTTTTATATCAACAAAGCCATGGAAGCCCACAACGAGGCAATCCAACTGACCAGCGAACTACGGCAGCTGGACGGCAAGGGCGGTATTACCGACCCTAGCGACGACGTCCACGAGCACGAGGCCCAACCGTGAGCTACCACTCTTACGAATCAGGGCATCCACTGGACCGGCCAGAAAATCCGGCAACGCCGGAAACCGTAGAGCGGGTCGCCCAGCTGGCCATGATCAAAGCCCGTAACCAGGGTTTTTACGTATCCTTGACCGGCGATCGCCAAGCCGACGTGGAGGCTATCGATAAGAACGGCGTGATCGTGCCCATAAGCATCGTCGCCTACGAAGAGCCGGTTGACGGCCTGATTTGCCAGGTGAGCGCCGCCCGGGACTTAATAGTCGGCCGCACCCGTACGGACACCAATTACAATTTCTACGACCGTTTGGGAGAGATAGAGGTAGAGCGCTTCAGTCATTTTACGGACGAGCGCGAAATAGAGCAGTGGAAACGCAGCTTCCTGGCGGGCGACGGTGACAAAACGGAGCGGATGCGCAAACGCTACGTAAGCCGCGTGGTCAAAGAAGCCAAAGCCGAAGAATTCGCCCGGCGGATCGGCGACCATATTCCTACCGAGGCCGAAATGCGCGAACTGGAGCAACTCATCCTTACCGGCCGCGTTTACTAATCCTACCGGCAATAAGATGCCCGCAACATGGGGCTTAGGTTGGAAATTGGGCAAGAATTTACTACAATAACCAGCTATGGCAATAGAAATGGCTATGTGGACCCCGGGCGGCCAGCTACTCAAAAAGGAAGAAGCGCCTTATGGAATCATCTACGAGCACGACCGCAAAGCGGCCAAGGCAATCATGGCGCTGGCTTTTGGCGTCGAGTCGTTCAATAATTTTGGCGCCACGCTGCACGTAGTCCAAGAAGTGCATTATGAGATCGCGGACCTAAGGGTGGACCAGATTCATGATCTAGCTGCTTCCGTCCAAGGGCAACCGTTGTTGCCCTGGATAGAAGAGGGCTTCCATGTCCACGCCGGCAAAAAACAGCTGCCTGCCTACTTGACGGTAAAATACAGTCCACCTATCAAGTGGCACGCCCTGCGTGCCAACCAGCTGGAAATCGACGAAGAAGACTAGCTCTTATTCCGGCACTTATATACTTGACAAACCTAATAACAGGCTGTAAACTGGAGATATTATGAAAGACTTAAACCTAGTCAACTTCTATCAACAGTTTCCCAGCGAGGAGGCTTGTTTAGCTTATTTAGAGAAAATGCGCTGGCCTAATGGCGTTGCTTGCCCACATTGTGGCTCCTTGGACAAGGTTTACAAGTTCAAGGACGGCAAGCTGTTTAAGTGTGGCGATTGTAAAAAACAATTCACGGCCAAGGTCGGGACAATCTTTACTGATACTCATGTCCCGCTCCAAAAATGGTTCCTAGCTATCTACCTGCTTACCTCACGCAAAAAAGGTACAAGCTCGGTACAGTTGGCCAAAGACCTCAAAATCACGCAGAAGTCCGCATGGTTCGTTTTACATAGGATACGCTACGCCATGGAGCACGGAATAGATAAGCCGATTGATACTCCGTCCGAAATTGACGCCACTTGGGTCGGTGGTAAGTCCACTAGTAAGCTAAGGTTCGCTAACAAAGTAGCGGTCATGGGCGTAGTGGAGAAACAAAAGGATACAGGCCGAATTGTTACCAAACTTACTAAACATGAGGACGCCACTGTGGCAATAGATTTTCTCCGCAAAACAGTTAAGAGGGGTTCGGTAATCCACTCTGATGAGGGGAGTGCTTACACCAACATAAAGAGAGAATACGCTCACGAAATTGTAGTCCACTCCAAGAGTGAATATGTTAGAGACGGAGTATCAACCAATCAAATAGACGGGGCGTGGAACCACTTAAAACTGGGGCTAAAAGCTACTTACATGGGAGTTAGCGTTAAG
>CAZWRI010000008.1:0-1647 GCA_964636115.1 uncultured Candidatus Saccharibacteria bacterium
ACCGGCGATCGTGGTGAGGTTTTTTAATTGAGCGCCACTTTGACTTCACTGGATTGCACGCCGCTGCCCAATGGTGCTTCGGACTGTAGTTTCTTAATCTGCCGGCTGATCTGCGAACCGTTCTGCAGCTTGCCGGCCAGGTCCGTGTCTAAGACTTTGCCTAGAGCTTGCAGGTCGTGCACCAGATTATTGTCGGAGTTTACTATTTGATTGGCATTCTTGGAATTAACTCCGGTGGTAATGCCGTCCAGGTCAGTGGCCACGGGCTTAAGTGCACCGATCAACTGCGCATTGAACTGTATCAGGTCCGGCGGCGGATCAAGCTTATTCAGGGCGGAAAGGGTGCTATTAACGGTAGTGGAGGCGCTCAAGGAATCGGTGGATATCTGGCTAGGCGTGGTGTCCTTAAGCATGTTTACCAGGGCGTTGGAAAACTCGTTAAAACTGGTTTCTAGATTATCAAGACCCTGGGTGTAGGTGGCTAACTTTTGGTAGGTGCTTAAGAAATCGGCGCAGTCGCTAAGGTAATTCTGCATGGCCGAGCTTTGCTTGTTGCCGTCACTGAGACCCGGAATCATCTTAACTAGCGGTATGCCAATGAATTTATTCTGACCCCTAAGAGTGGCAGTGTCCGCGTTGGCCTGTTTGATAGCCGCGTTGATATATTGCAGGTCTTCTTTGTCGCCCTGCTGGGTGGATTTATTGCTGGAGAATACCGGCCGGGAAAACGATTGGTAGACCAGCTTCATCTGGCTAGACTGGTTGACGTAAAGTGGCCTCACCTTTGAAAAATATTTGGAATTTTGATATTTTTGGAAACCAACGATGCCCATCAGAACTATGACCAACAGTACGATTAATGAGACGCGGGCTATTTTTTGGCGGTTCCTGCCTTTGGCCACTATGGTCGGTGGACGGTAAGTCAAGCTTGGCTTTTCCGGTGCCGGGTCGGGCGCGACGGCCGGGTGCAATGTTTCCGCCGGTACCGCGTGTGATGGCTGATCCAGCGGCAGATCCACGCCGGAAGTCGTGTAAGCGGCTGGCGGTTCTGGCGGGACTGATGGCTTGGCAACTGGTTTTGAATCGACTTTAGACTGAGCCGGCGGCCGTTCAGCCTTTGGTTTAAACGGTACGGCCGCCGGCTTGGCTTTGGGTTGGTTTTGGCCAGGTCTTGGCGTTGGCTGGGTGTCCATCGGTAATTAGCTTAATCATAAACCAAAAACACCTGATTACAAATCAGGTAAAGAAAGCCACGCACCTTTTAACGACCTGGGTCGGGCAGGGCTATTGCTAGGCTAGGTTTGCGCCCCTAATTTTTATGCTGGGTTTTTAGCAAGGATTGAGCCGACATTACAATGACGGGAATGCTAAGTAGGCCGGTGAGGTATTGGGCGGCGGAGGTTGCTTCTCCGGGTTTTAAAATATCGTGGAAGAATAGAAAGTCTACAAACAGGAAACCAATGATCAAAGCGATACACGTAATCTGTTTCATGGATACTATTATATAACAACCATTGTGGCCCTAAAACAGCCGGTTCACTCAAACGAGCCGGTCTTAAGCTTGCCCGACCTTTTGTAGTAGGCAAAGATAATACCTTTGGAATTAGTTTTGCAGTCTGTCAGCTTAAAGGCTGCCGGAATCGTCCC
>CAZWRI010000009.1:0-3050 GCA_964636115.1 uncultured Candidatus Saccharibacteria bacterium
AAAACCACGCAACATGAACAAAGTGGCGCAAAGCTGGATAGCCAGGAACACCCAGTCGATTTTCTTTTGCTTAAGGTATTCGTAGACCAGAAGGAAATAGCCCGGCAGTAATAAGAACGGTAGCGTGAATATGAAGTTAGAGGCTTCGCTAAGATTGCGGAACAGATGGACGTTTTGTTCCTGTAGCGGCATCAAGTAGCCGTTGAACATGTACAGCCAACTGAGTTCGCCGCTATGGGTTACGCGCTTGCCGGGGTAAAGCGAGCCGGACAGAGCGTGGATCTGGGCATGGTTATCAAGCACGAAAATAACGCCGGCAATTCCCGCCAGTACCACTCCGCCCGCTATCCATCCCAGGCGCTTTAATACCACGACCGATTTAACTTTGTCAGTGAAGATTTTCTTAGCCAGATAGCCTAGCGTGTAAAAGATCACCACCAGACCCACTGATATTTGGAAAGGCGGGTAGAAATCCAAGCCGAAACAAATCAACAGATAGCCCAGCGCTAAGGCCTGCGCGGCCGGTGCGTAGCGGTCGTTTTTAAGGAACCGCACCGGCTCGGCTTCCAGCAGACGCTGGACAAGTATCATGATCAAAAAGGCGTAGGCCATGGTGCCGATTGCGGCCGTCTGATACCACCAAAGCAGAAACGGGCTTAAGCCGATCGCCAAGCTTATAAGGGCGGCAATCTTTTTCCTGCCAGGCAGTATCCGCAGAACGAAAAAGTAGGCGCCGATTAGTAACAGCAGCATCGGCAGCCACCATTTGAAAGCAAAACCTCTCTCTAGCCCGAACAGGTAAAAGCCCCAGGTGTGCGGCCTGAACATGGACGTCCAGTCCTTGAACGGCACGTCGTTTTGCAGCGCTAACTCATGCCCGGTACCGATGTTAGGGTTGAATTTATGATAGTCGTTCTGTGCCTGAGCAACGGTCAACGGCGTGGTGTCCTGCCACTCGTCGGCCCGCACGTGTTTAGGAACGCCAACCAGTAAGCTGGGGTCCTTGGCTTGGGAGCCGTAAAGGTCTTCGTAATAAACGCCTACTGAGCTGCCGCTGATTTTAAAAGTCGTAAATAAAACGAATATCACCAGCAGGATTGCCGGGTAAAGCCAAACCGAAGTCCTGGCCCATATTACGAACCTACCTCCCAAACCGTTCTCGACCTTCTTGGTTTTTGGCTTAACCACTACCATGACAGCATAGCATGTTTGGCTGACCGATTTTACTCAAGTGAGTCATAATGATAGGGTGGGAAACATGTCGAAAACCGCAAAACCTGGCCGTCCGCCAAGGAACACCACACACAACTTCGTCAGATTGCTATCCGGTGGCAATTTTGGGGAAATTGCTAAGGTCCTGCGTCGCCGGGCGATCAATGGGCTGCGTTTTCTTTTAAGTCCTGCCCGGGTGCTACTCAGATCGTACCTTGGGATGGGATGGGTCCAGCACCGTCAGTTAAAACGACTGTTGCGGCGTTATTACGATTGGGATGGCCACTCGGCTTATAGTGAAGGGCGGATCAACCTGGCTTTGATAGTCCGTGAGGGCACAACCTATCCCAAAAGCTCGGCTTTTATCCGACTAGTGTCACCATTAACAGACCCGTCGCTGCGCCAAGCGGTAGCTTGTCGATTATTTGCCCATAACACTACGGACGTCGGCGACGCCGACGTCTGCGTGGTGCAGCGGACCGCTTTCGACGACTTGGCGGCCGCTCGGCGTTTGGTCCAAAACCTTAAAGCAGGGAACACCAAGCTGGTGGTTGACACGGATGACGCCTTCCACGCCATCGACCCTACGCATCCGGAACATCAATCTCAAAGTCGACGGTTAGCGGCTTTCAACTATTTGGTCGACAATGTCGATCAGCTGTGGCTATCCACCGACCGCCTGAAGGACGAGTTCAAAGAAGCTAAGGCTAAGAAGATCATCATGCCCAATAGCTTGGACCACCGCTTGTGGGGTGGTGATGCGCAGCGGCCCGCAAGCGGACCGCTGCGCCTGGTCTACATGGGCACCGGCACCCACGACGCTGATTTCGCGTTGATCCGGCCGCAGCTTCAACGGCTGGCCAAGGATTACCCGGGCCGGTTCACGCTTACGCTTATCGGCGTGACCGACGCCGTGCCGGAAGAGCCGTGGCTCAATAAGCTTTACGCCAGACACAACGGTTCGATTTACCCGCGATTCGTACCGTGGTTCTTGAAGCAAGGCCCCTTTGACGTAGGCCTATCACCACTTGTGGATAATGGCTTTAACCGCGGTAAGTCGGACATAAAGTGCCTGGATTATCTGGCCGCCGGAATCACGCCCGTGGTCTCCGACTTGGAACCCTATAAGGCCTCTGACCTCAGTGAGTTTATTACGCTGGTATCAGATAAACCCCAAGCTTGGTATAAATCCCTGGAGCTGTTACTCCAGGATCTTGAGGGGTTCCGTCAAAACCAAGGCCAAGCGGTGGCAAAGGCGCAAAAATACATTTGGCGCGCACGATCCTCAGCCACGGTAGCTAAAACGATGTCTGACGCCCTGGCGCGACTCGTTTCTAAAAATACTTGACTAGTCAAGTATTTTTAGGGCGGGGCAGGCGTCTTAGAGCCCTCGCCGCCACAGCCCATTTACGTCCACTCGGTCCTTTGATACCTTGGGACTCTTCTACGCGCCGCTCCTTAGCCGTTTCACTGCTCATGTATTCCCTGACGGCCTGACGATAATCCGGATAGCGCTGCCAGATTATCTGGTTGTTGGCTTCTATCAACTTAACTTTGGCGGCGTGCGTAAAGCTACGGGCTTCCAGGTGGAAGACGTATGCCCGGTTGGCCAACAGGCTTTTGTAGCCCTGTTTTTGGACGCGCTGGCAAAAATCAACTTCTTCGCCATAGCCCTTGCCAAAGGCCTTGTCGAACAGCCCATATTTTTTGATTACGCTCCGTTTGATCAGCATGCAGAACCCGTGCGCCACCGGTACCCGGTTATAACGCGGCAAATGGTCTTTGATCTTTTCAAATATCGCGTATGACCTTTTGGGATCGATGCCCTTTTGTGGAGC
>CAZWRI010000010.1:0-5941 GCA_964636115.1 uncultured Candidatus Saccharibacteria bacterium
CAGATCGCCTGAACGACTGCTCATCGGCACGCCGGCAGCTGGCGTCATGGCCATGGTGGTATCGATTGATTTTCCTCCATGCACCGCCGCCAAGCTCACGCCGTGTCCCATGTGCGCCAATATCAAGCGCCCCTTGGCAGCTTCCTCGCCCACCTCCTGCCGCAACTTATCCATCAAGTAGGTGAAGGACAAACCGTGGAAGCCGTAGCGACGGGTGCCGGCGGCCTCATAACGGCGCGGGATCGGCAACAACCGTGCCGGCGTGGGTAGATCGTGGTGGAATGCCGTGTCAAAACAGGCTACCGGCCGGGCGGACGGGAACGTCTGGCGAAAAAAATCTATCAACTCCAATTCCACCGGTAGATGCTCCGGATCAAAATGCGTCAGATTGCCAAGATATTCGATAAGACCGTCATTTATGAATCCGGCCTGATAGTACTTAGGGCCACCATGGACCACGCGATGCCCAATGCACGCTAAATCATTGTTGGCCGGATTGACCCCCAGGCGGTCAAGTAGAACCTTTGCGGCCTGGACGTGGTCAGAGATGGACCCCGCTTGGGCGTGGCCGATCTTTTCAATGCTAGCCTCAGATATTTTCGCAGGCTGTTCGCCAAGCTCAAACAGCGCCAGCTTTAAGCTGGAGGATCCGGCATTAACGGTTAGTATTCGCACGGCCCACCCTCATAGATAAATCATAACATTGAGGGACCGTCATCGACGAGCGTGGTCTCACAGATTAATACGCTAAATACTGGTAGAATAAGGGCTGATTTAACTAACAGATGGGGAGATAAAGGGTCGATGACACCTTTGGAGCTGGCGGTAGTATTTTTTTCCATCGCCGTATTCGCTTCTGCCATATCCGTACGCTTAGGCGTTACCACGGCCCTGGTCGAGTTGGTGCTTGGCGTGTTATTCGGCAATCTGTTGCATCTCAATACTACCGACTGGTTGGATTTTATGGCCCGCTTTGGCGCGGTCCTACTGACTTTCATCGCCGGCCTTGAAGTCAGCCCTAAATTCCTCAAGCGTCAGTGGAAAGCGTCGCTCACGTTGGGTACCTTATCTTTCCTGGGACCCCTGATATTGGTAACCGTGCTGGTGCTGTTGATTCTAGGTTGGGGATACGAAGCGGCGATCATCGCCGGCATCAGCTTATCTACAGCGTCCATAGCAATTATCTATAGTCAATTGGTAGACAGAGGTATTTCCAAGGGCAGTCTGGGACGGCTTGTCATGAGTTCCGCTTTTACCACCGACCTTTTTGCGGTTCTAGCATTGTCCATAGTATTTATCCGCCCCACCGCTTGGCTGCTACTTTTCATAGCGGTGTCCTTACTCATGTGGATTTATCTGCCAAGATTGGCACAATGGTTCTCCGGCCGCTTTGGCAAACGCACGTTGGAAATCGAAGTAAAACTAATATTCCTGTGCTTATTGATCCTGATGCAGGTGGCCACCCTTGCGAACGGCCGGGCTGTCCTGTCGGCGTTCCTACTGGGGTCAGTGATGAGCAGTTACTACGTCAGGCATGCGGACGAACTGAATAAGCTGCGGACCGTGGCATTCTCTTTCGTGACTCCCATCTTTTTCATCAAAACGGGCATCTTGGTATCCTTGGGGGCCGTTTGGTTACAGTTACCCACGTTGGTAGTACTGGTGGCAGCTCAGATCGTAGCCAAATTGATGTTTACTTACCCAGCCGCCATGCGGATCGATAAAAACAGGGCCGCCATAACCAGCTTAATGCTGGCACCGGGACTTTCTATCGGCCTGGTGGCCGCGGTTTACGGCCTGTCCAATAACATAATTGACGACGGTCAATTCTCGGTCCTGGTTTCTACCATTATCGTGTCGGCGATCATACCCACGGCCATTTTAGAGAAAAAACTTTTGCCCAACTTCATGGCACAACAGGAAAGTGAAGAATTCGCCTAAAGTCGAGCCGTGGCTGGGGAAGAGGGATTCGAACCCCCGATCCTGGGACCAGAACCCAGTGCCTTACCGCTTGGCCATTCCCCAAAATTATGAGGACAACCTGCGGTTTTCCTCATCGCGCCGGCAAAATGGAATACATTTTGTCGGGCTGCTCTTTTCCCTTATGTGCAACAGGGGTTATTATACTTTTTCTCGCCCTAAAAACCAACTGACGATATACTAAAAGTATGATCCACAAAATTGGCCGCCGCGAATTGTGGCATGCCCAATTAGTATTGCTGCTGGCGGTGCTACTGCAGTTCACTATCCCAAAGGAACTACGCGTGGGCGACCGTTACACCATTGCCATTCTTGAGCTCATCCTGGTCTGCGGCATTGGCATCACCGCGCCCAAGCGCCACTTAAACTTCCAGGGCTTCAACCGCACCATCGCGGTACTACTGATTGCAGTAGTTTCATTCGCTAACCTTAGTTCGCTGGTAATGGTTATCAACGGCCTGCTCAACGGCTCGGACGTACCCGGTAAGCACCTGGTCAGCGCGGCGTTCGCGATTTTTATAACCAACATCATCGCCTTTAGCCTGTGGTACTGGGAAATCGACAGCCCAGGCCTAACCGGCGTAAAGAAGCACGATGCCGACCCTAAGTTCGACTTTCCGCAAATGGAATCCAAGCTCAACGAATCCCGGGCTTGGGAACCGACGTTTTTTGACTACGTCTATTTATCCCTGACCAACGCCACGGCTTTCAGCCCCACGGACACCATGCCCCTGACGCATTTCACCAAAGCACTGATGAGCGTCCAATCGTTGATCGCGCTATTGACCGTCGTGCTGGTGACCGCCAGAGCCGTCAACATTTTGGGATAGGGTCAAGGGTCCGGCTGCGGCGTTGCGTGCGCGGCGGCGGCGGATTTCTCCTACTAACGCCAAGGTCCCGATTGCGGCCAGCCCTGACAATCCCAATCCCAAAGTTTCGTGGAGCGTTGGCACGTCTGGATTAGTATTGGTGTACTCAGTTATTGCGTTACCGGTGATAAAAACGGCGGAACCGGCAAAAAAGCCCGGTAGGCCCGTATGTTCGCGCAGTTCTTCAAGTCGGTCGGACATCAAGTCAGCCTTTGGGCAACTTGGTCCCAGTTAACCACGTTCCACCAGGCTTCCAGATAATCCGGTCGTTTGTTTTGATACTTAAGGTAGTAAGCATGCTCCCAGACGTCCACGCCCAGAATCGGCTGCTTGCCTTCCATCAGCGGACTGTCCTGGTTGGCCGTTGAGCAGATTTCCAGCTTGTCACCGCTCTTGACCAGCCACGCCCAGCCGGACCCAAAGCGACCCACGCCAGCCTCGCTAACCTTGGCTTTGAAGTTGTCAAAGCTGCTAAAAGTCGAGCTGATAGCTTGAGCCAGCGGGCCGGTGGGCGTTTTGGCACCACCCGGCTTCATGGATTCCCAGAACATCGTATGATTAGCGTGGCCGCCGCCGTTATTCTGGACGGCAGTCCGTATACCCTCTGGCACGTCGGCTATGCCAGTTAATAGTTCTTCTATGCCCTTTGCCTGAAGATCATCGTGCCCCTCAAGCGCGGCGTTAAGCTTTTCCACGTAAGTACCATGGTGTTTGTCGTGGTGGATTTCCATGGTCTTAGCGTCTATGTAAGGTTCGAGCGCGTTAAAATCGTAACCAAGCGGTGGCAACGTAAACATAGTATCCTCCTTAAGCCATATGAATAGCTTCTGAGTCTATTATAGACCCGTTTAACGCGCTCAGCCGTAAGTTTGTTAACAACGGCTATTTTTCGGCTGTGACGCGGACCACCCAGAGTGTCCAGGCCAAGACCACGGTAGATTCAATAACCGTCCACCAGCCGGGAGCCTGGGACAGAAAACGGCCAAAGTAACCAACGTTGCTAACTACTCCGGAAAGGTCGTTGGCGACTAAGCGGATGGTTTCAAAAAACCAAAAACCGCTAGCCAACGCCGCCAAGGTTGCGCCAAACATCCTAAACAGGCTGCTCATGCGGACCTTGAACATGCTGAAGCCGGCTACCAGCTCAGCAAAGATCAGTACTCCGGCCCAGGTAGCCGGCGAAGACAGGCCCATGTTAGTCAGGATGGTCTCAAAATCGTTAAAGCTCACTATTTGCAATACGGCCATGACGATGAAGACCACGCCCAGTAGCATGACCTTGTTCCAGTCCATGTCTGATAAGGCGGGCGGATCGGAAGCTTTGGCTGGCCATTGGCCGTTTACTTTTGCTTTAGAGTTTGCTTTGGCTTGTGCCATAAAATATACCCTCGTTTATTTTAGTAATACACCAATGGGAATAATATCACCTTTTTGGCAAACCGGGTATATTACGCTATCTTTGGTTGTCTTTACGCCAGGCGGCGATCTGCGCGTGGTTACCGCTGAGCAAAACTTCCGGCACCTTCATCCCCTGGAATTCTTCCGGCCGGGTATAGTGCGGGTATTCTTTTTCGTCCTGGGTGCTAAAACTTTCTTCGGCCGCGCTATTGGCTCCCCCCAGCACTCCGGGGATTAAGCGGGTCACGGCGTCGGTGACCACCATGGCGGGTATCTCGCCGCCGGTCAAAACGTAATTTCCGACCGATATTTCCTCATCGACCAAGGCCGTGATCCGTTCGTCGTAGCCTTCGTAGTGGCCGCATATTATAACTAAGCCTTTGTTGTCTTTGACTAGTCGCCGCGCGGTTTTTTGATTAAATGTCTTGCCGCGCGGCGTCATCAGCAGCACCCGGGCGGTTTTGTCATTTTTCTTAGCGTGCGCCACCGCGGCAAACAGTGGTTCCGGTTTTAAAACCATGCCGTCGCCACCACCATACGGAGTGTCGTCAACTTGTTTGCGCGGGCCCAGTCCAAAATCACGTAGGTTGATTAAGTTGTAATTAACCAATTTCTTATCTTGGGCCTTCCAGAGCATGCTGGAATTCAACACCTTGTCGAACATCTCCGAAAACAGCGTGATAATTTGAAATTTCATCCTAATAATGATATCAATAAACCATCTAAGGAGTAAACATGAGGCCTGGCAGCCAGGAAAGCACACTTTTATTGGAATCTGACGACGAGATCATCCAAGTACTGGACGCTTTAATCGATTTTTGCCTCAAACGCAGTATTTATCCGTTAGAAAACAAGCTCGATAAATCGAACCCGCCGGTTGAACTGAACCCGGATGAAACAAAGCTGGTGTTATCGTCTCTTAAGCTGGCCGCCGGACACCATACTACGCCAGACGACATTAAGCAAAGGATCAATAAGATGCTTGACGGCTACCTCGTAGCCAACCGCTAGACGTCCAGGTCGTCCAGCTCGGCCAATTCGGCGCGCGTCTTGCTAATGGCGTCCGAGCGGGTGTCTTCCGTGCTGGGATTGACGTCATCGTCGGTGCTGGCCGACTCGTCCGTGGAAATGTCATCGCTCGAGACGTCGTCAGCAGCGGCGGCGTCATCAGCGACTGGGTTATCGGCCGGATGGTCAGACACTACGTCCGCGTCTTCTTGATCCTTTTTTTCGGGGCGGTCTTCACGCGGCGGGCGTGGAGCGCCATTATCGACGATTTTCAAATTGTAGCGGGCGTCATTCTTAGTGCCCAGCGCGCGCAGCAAAGTACGCAAGCTCTGGGCGGTAGCTCCCCGCTTACCGATTACCCGACCCAGGTCTTCCGGATCCACGGTCAATTCCAAGAGCACGCCTTTTTCGTCAATTTTACGCTCGATCTTAACGGCGTCAGGGCTATTCACTAAAGACTTTACGATGTATTCGATGAATTGCTGGTCAATGCTCGCGGCCATGATAGTCTCCTTGTAATTCAGTAAGTTGTATTTTTATTATACCAATAACTAAGCGGCGTCTTCGGTCTTGCCGGTGTCTTCAGCGGCGGTCTCTTCTGCTATCGGAGCCTCGGCGGCTGGCTCGGCAGGCGTTTCGGAAGTCTGTTCGGCGTCCGTAGTGTCTGGGGTGGGCTCCTCGGCGGC
>CAZWRI010000011.1:0-2411 GCA_964636115.1 uncultured Candidatus Saccharibacteria bacterium
AAATCTAAGCGTTGCATAATTCAAATTCCTATTTTACAGATGAGGAGTGGGAAAGTCAACGCTTGATGGGCTGGTTTCGTAAGGAATCTCACAGCCGATTGCAGGGGGCTTAGCCATAATGAGCCGTGTAATAAGGAGTAAGCAATGATACTAACCATCGCATTCATCCTCATCGTTTTGTGGATATTGGGCTTAATCGGCAATATCGCCGGAGCGTTCGTGAACATACTCCTGGTGGTCGCCCTGGCGGTGATTATCTACGACTTCGTGGCCCGCCGCAGCCACCGCGTCTAGCCTGTTATCCCAGTAGTGAGCTTTCGCGTTGCTGTGTAATGGCGGCCACAGGGGTGGCCGATCGCGAAAGTCTACTGCTGGGTTATACTGGTTGAATGGACCTCACCGGTCAAAACCTGGTTATTTTCTTGATCGTACTGCTGCTTAGCATGTCCGTGCACGAGATGATGCACGCTTTTGCCGCCGATTGGCTAGGAGACGACACGGCGCGCCGGATGGGGCGGCTGACCATCAATCCTTTGGCGCACATCGATCCGTTCTTAACGGTGGCGGTGCCGCTATTATTGCTCCTGTCCGGCGCGCCGCCTTTTGGTGCCGCCAAACCAGTGCAGGTTAACTTCTACAAGCTGAAGTGGGACGAGTTCGGCGGTGCCATAGTGGGCATGATTGGACCGTTGACAAACCTGGTGCTTGCCGCCCTGGCGGCACTAGCCTTTACGCATTTTGACCTGGTTGGCGGTGGGGTAGCATACAACTTCTTGGGCTTCGCGGTGCTTCTTAACATCAGCTTCTTTTTATTCAACAGCATACCTTGGCCGCCGCTGGACGGCTCGCGGCTGCTTTACGCTTTTGCCCCACGGCCATTGCAAGAGGTCATGGAAAACATCGAACGCACCGGCCTGATCAGCCTAGTTATCTTTTTCTTCCTGTTTTACTATCTGTTGTCCCCTTGGTTTTCGGACGTCATCAGCAGCTGGATGAACTCCTGGGCACCCGGTTTCCTGACGTACCTGGGTGTATAATAAAAGCGGTCGGTGAGAATAATCGGCACAATAAATTTTCTGAACAGTTAGTTTATTTAGGGAGCCTTACATGCTGACCCGCCGTGGCGGGCTGTGCGGGCACCCACTTTGCGACAACGCAGAGTAAATTGAGTGCCTTCTAGCCGGCCCCAGCAAAAAGTCCGAGCCTAAGACTCGGACTTTTTGCTTGGTCGGGGTGACAGGACTTGAACCTGCGACCTCACGGCCCCCAGCCGTACGCGCTAGCCAACTGCGCCACACCCCGCTTTGCAAGATCGGGAAAGACCAGTGCCAGCCCATTATACTTTTTTGCCCCGATGTTTTCCACAGAATAACAGATAGGTAAGGGGCGATAACTCAACAGAGGTGCTTTATCTGTTGTAAAAAGCTTGTGTAAACCGTAAACTAAACTCAAGTTTAAAAATAAACATGAGAAACATCGCCAAAAGGGCATTTTACATCTTAAATACGGTTGCTTATAGCTTGGCTTTGTCGGCTCCCTTATTGGTGTTGGATACCCAACGGGCGGCGGCTTTTTCCGGCGATGGCACGGGGACTAGTGGCAGCCCTTACGTGATTACTACCTGTGACCAGCTGGAAGAGATCGCTAACGACCTTTCGGCTCACTACTTTTTAGGAAGTGATATTAACTGCGCCTCGGTGAATAGCGGTGACGGCTTTAACCCGATTGGCGACTTTAGTAACCCTTTTAGCGGGGAGCTTGGTGGTGCCAACCATACCATAAGCAACGTGACGATCAACGCTAACGGTAATGACTACCAGGGAATCTTCGGTGTTATTTCGGGCGGCTCAGTTGAAAACCTGAATCTTGACAGCGTGACTATTAACGATGCCGACTATGACGCCGGATCGCTGGCTGGCAGCGTGAGTAACTCCGACCTTAGCTATATCACTTCGGATAACCTTACTATCTCCCAGACTTCAGCGGGGTGGGACGTAGGCGGTTTGGTAGGCCAGTTCGTCAGCCTTGACGGTGGCGTAACTTTAAACACCCTCTCGCACAGCTGGGCACGCGGAACTATTACCTCCAACAAGGATGGCGGTGCCGGCGTGGGCGGACTAGCAGGTGATCTGGAATACGACACGATTTCGGATAGTTACACCGACGTAGACATAGATGCGCCCGGAATGCAGCGCGGCGGCGGCCTGGTGGGCTTTGTATATCAAGGGCATATCGATAACGCTTACTCGCTGGGCAGTGTAGCTGACTATCAGGTGGCCGGCGGCTTGGTGGGCTGGCTGGAAAGCAGCAGCACTATTAGCGATAGCTTTGCGGCCACGACGGCCCACGCCAGCAATGCTTATGAGGCCGGCTTTGTCGGGCTGGCCAATAGCATAGATACTTCCGGTATT
>CAZWRI010000012.1:0-3026 GCA_964636115.1 uncultured Candidatus Saccharibacteria bacterium
GTGCCATTTTGGGGTGCCAACGGCTGGACTGGTGGCCAAAATGTGCCCCGGCCTCCAATAATTTCTTAATGTCTACGTCAGTAGTCGCCATTAAAATCCTTTCTCTTCGGAAACGCTTGCCCTTTAGCTCCTACACGGATGATAAAAGGAGGATTCTTGCGCTCCCTGCTTAATTTTGACTATCCAAGCTTAACAGATATGACGAGCCGTGGCAACCCCTTGTTGTAGTTGGATTATTTTTATGCTAAAGTGGCGGCTAAGATCGCTGGGAACCAGCGGTTTTTGAGTTTGGCAGCTTATCGACTCACTTCTTCCAGGAGGTGCAATGCCGATCAAAAGTATTTCCGAACTCCGACTTCGGGACTGTCCGGTCACAGGCGAGACCGAGCAGGCCGTCCGCCAAGTGGTGGACGAAGCCATGGCCTTCCACTGCGTGGGTGATCTGGCTTTCGCCCTGAGGTTCTACTTCGACCAGATGCGCCGGCACACGGAGACAAACTGGCTGACCGCCAACGGCCACCTTTACCACCTGCTGGAAAGGATCGGCCGGCACCGCGGCAGCGGCCCGCGGCTACGCGAGGCCATGCTGGAGCTGGCGCTCAGGCGCATCTGGAACTTCGACCGGGCCCAAGCGGCTTAGGCCGATACTGGCCCCACCGGCTTTCGCGACGCGAAAGCCGGTGGGGCCCTCAAACACCTATCAGGAATTTTTATGTCTGAATCCGTAAAACTATTTGGTTCAATCCGCCTAGCCGAAATCGTCCAGCAGGCCGCCGAACTATACTTATCCAATGGGTTACCCGACACCGACGCCGCGCTCAGGCAGGCACTTAAGAATAACGGCGTCTATACCTTGGACGGCGAACCCGGCCTAAAAGTACCCACGGCCGAGGATCGCCGTTTTTTAGCCGCCGAGGGCGACGCCGTTTGGCTGCGAATAATGAAGATCCAAGCGGTTGACCCAGAGGGGTAAAACAGGTATAATCTTAACGCCATGAAGAGTGGATTGCATCCCAAGAACTATCGCCCGGTTGTCTTCCAGGACAGCAATGACGGCACTAATTTTATTACCCGCTCCACGGTTGAGACCGAGGAGACTATTGCCATTGACGGCGTGGAATATCCTTTAGTCAAAGTCCACATCAGCAGCAGCTCGCACCCGTTCTTCACCGGCGAGGAACGCATCGTGGACGTTGAAGGCCGCGTGGACAAATTCAAGGCCCGCCAGCAGGCGGCCGCCAAGGCCCGCGAACAGGCGGCCAGCCGCAAGCCCAAAGTCCGCAAGTTGCGCGTTGACGAGACCCAGAAGCTAGGCAGCCGCAAGTCGGCCCAAAAAACCACGGCTAAATAACTAAGATAAGATTTAAACTTCCCTGGCCTGATAGGCTTTAGGGAAGTTTTTTTATACACTTAAAGGGTAAACCATGGAATCTCAGGAACAGAAATTACGCCACGAATACGCGGAACTGCGGAAAAAGCTACAGTCCCCAGATATATATAGTTCTAAAGAATACCCCCGGTTAGCCAAGCGCCAGGCCGAATTGGAAAAGATAGTGGAGCTCTTTGACCGGTTGGCCCTGATCAAACAGCATCAGTTCGAGGCTCAGCAGATCCACGAAGACGACGACAGCGAAGAACTATCCGAGCTGGCTAACTATGAGCTGGAAGACCTGAGGCGGCAACAGACCGAGGCCGAACAAGAGCTAGCCCAAGCCCTACTACCCAAGGATCCTAATGACGACCGCGACGCGGTCATGGAAATCCGGGCTGCCGCTGGCGGCGACGAAGCCGCGCTGTTTGCCGGCGATCTGTTCCGCATGTATTCACGCTGGTGCGAAAAACACGGTTTTAAGACCGAGCTGCTGGGCGAATCCGCCGCCGAAGGCGGCGGATTCAAAGAAGTTATCTTCCTAATCCGCGGTGATAACGCCTACGGCCAGCTGAAGTTCGAGGCCGGCGTGCACCGCGTGCAGCGCGTACCGGTCACCGAAAGCCAGGGCCGTATCCACACTAGCACCGTGACGGTGGCCGTGTTACCGGAGGCCGAAGAAAGCGACATCCAAATCAATCCCCAGGACTTAAAAATCGACGTCTTCCGTTCCAGTGGCCCTGGTGGCCAATCCGTAAACACCACTGATTCGGCCGTCCGCGTTACCCACGTGCCTACCGGCCTGGTGGTCAGCATGCAGGACGAAAAGAGCCAGATAAAAAATAAAGAGAAGGCCATGGGTGTCTTGCGCTCACGCCTGTTGCAGCAAAAGATAGAAGAAGAGCAAAAACAACTATCCGACGCCCGCAAAAAGCTGATTGGTAGCGGTGACCGTTCCGAAAAAATCCGGACGTATAACTTTCCTCAGGACCGCATCACCGATCACCGTATCGGCTACAGCCGCTCAAATTTGCCCGGCGCCCTAAACGGTGAGATCGACGACCTCCTAGAGCAGCTCAAATCCTACGAAACCGAGCTGAGCCAAAAAGATGCCTGACGTCACTAGCTCGGCCAACGCCAAGATTAAATGGCTGCGTGGACTGCACTCCTCAAAAGCGCGTAAGGAGCTGGGGTTATTTTTGGTCGAAGGCCACAAAGAGACCGATTTTGCGCTTAAAAATCATTACCGACCCCATTCGTTCTATTATTTTGGCGAGCGACCCAAGCTACCTGGGGACGCCCAGGCCTTTAGTCTTAGCCGCGAAGCCTACCAAAAAGCCACTTACCGCGGCGGCGAGAAAAATAACCTGTTGGCGGTTTTTTACAATCCTAAAACCAGCATGGACGACGTCAAATTCGGTAAAAAACCTTTTTTACTGATTGCCGAGTCAATTGAAAAACCCGGAAATTTGGGGGCTTTGGCGCGCGTTGCCGACGGCGCCGGAGCTGACGGCCTAATAGTTACCGATCCGTTGGTCGACGTCTATAACCCCAATGCCATCCGGGCCAGCGTGGGTACTGTTTTTAGCACTCCGGTGGTAGCCGCCACCAATCAAGAGGTTTTGGAATTCTGCCGCGCCCAAAGGCGAAAGCCGGT
>CAZWRI010000013.1:0-8295 GCA_964636115.1 uncultured Candidatus Saccharibacteria bacterium
TTCTTTTCGCGCTGGTACTCCGATTCGCGTTTTTCCAGACTGTTACTGACGCCGGAAGCAAAGAACAGCCGGACGCGGCGACGCGGCAGGACGCTGCCGATGTCGCCGCGACCAACTATCATTAGCACAACCTCTTAATCATTGGTTTATTCATTTTACGACTATCATCCATGAGCGATGAGATTCTCTGATGTGCCCTGGGAACTTGCCGTTGGTACCCCAGATAAAAAAACCGCCTACGTCGTTATTGGCAACGTAATTGTTGACTGCTTCTATGACTCTCCATTGCATTTTTAGCTCCGGATGTCTTATATCGATGTAGTCATGGCCAGATAATATGCCTCCAGATCGTACCTTTTTGGCCCAGCCGTTGACGTCCTGAGTTACGAAAGGATCCTCGTGATTGGCGTCAATGTAAACAAAATCCAAAGATCCGTCGTCAAAATCCTGTAGAGCGTCCATGCTGTATTTTTTTACAAATCTGACGTTTGGATAAGGCTCTAGCAGAGCCCTGGCTTTTTCTTCCATGCTGGCGAGCTGTTTTAAATCCGTGTAGTCCTGGTATCCATCATAAGCGTCCCAGGGATCTACGCAGTAAAGCGTCATTTGAGGATTGCCCTTAAGAATCGTTTCGGCGTAGGTGCCTTCGGCGGTACCAATCTCGGCTCCGGTTTTGAAGTTCAATTCACGTATTAATTGCACCATGTTGGCTCTGGTTGTGTCAGGTATTTCCGTAGGACCCTCGGAACTTAGTTCCAAACCGTATTCATTCAAAATATAGCTAACCGTATCCACGTCAGTCCCCCGTATTTATTAGTCCGACAGTTATCATAGCCACTCCGTAGGCTGTTTGGAAGGATCCTGGGACCAGTCGGTTTTGGCGTCTTCCACGATGCGGGTCCTCCAGTCTTCCGGCCAAGTCGGTACCGGCCAGAATTTCTTCAGCAGCCATTCAAAATCGTACTTAAAGTCCTTGGTGTTCAGCCAGTATTCAATGCAATAAAGCCGGCCCTTCTCTTTTTCCGCTTCGTGCTTCCGGTATTGCTCGCGCGAAAACCCGTAGCCTTTGCCGCGCTTACCTTTATGGAAGTGAGCGTACCAGGTCTTCTTATTGACCTTGATGGCGCCACCGGAAAGCCAATAGGTATTACCGATTTCCTGAGCCTCCTGGGTGAAGCTGCCATAACGTTCTTCGTCCAGGCCTTCCGGAAAAAGTTTTTGCCAGTGGCTTTTCTTAAAGAAGTAGCAGCTGCCCTGCCAGCTCATGGTGTCGTCTATCAGTACGTCCTTGCGGTCGTAGTGTAGCTGTTTCCATTCGGCGCCGTGCAAGCCGCAGTTACGATCATACGGCCGTTCGTAGGGGTAGGCCAGGTACATGTAATCTATAGGCGGCCGGCCGTCTTCTATCAGTTGCCAGTTTTCGGCGTCCAACCGGTAGCGTCTGGGTATGACCAGCCAATCATCCTGCATGTCGGCTACCAGCTTGACGTCCCAACCCTCGTCCACCATGCAGTGTTCGTCGATCTTCATCACGTATTCGCCCCGGGCGATGTCTATACCGGTATTAATAGCGGCACGCATACCCCAGTTGTCGTGGATGGTGCCCTGATGTACCACGTGCACGCGGGGATTAGTGCGGATCATTGGGTTAGGCCAATAGCCGTCCAGTATTACGATGACTTCTACCTCACCCTTGGCTTTGGCCAACAGATCGTCGATCGTTGGTTGCAGGTACTGGTCAACGCGCGAGGCAATCACGACGCTAACCATTCCCGTCTCCTAATCCTATGGCCAACCTCATTTCTTTATCCACCAAGTCTTGCCTTGGACCACGGAGCCGGCCCGGGTCTTCCAGGTGCCATCCGGCACGGGCAGCACGTTCACGTCGTAATGATGGTATCTGGCGTAGGCGTCAACGGCGTCCCTGACCCCGCAGCCAGGCACGCTGTCGTAATCATGGCCCGATATGATTCCGCCTTTTTTAACTTTGGGCGCCCACTCGATGACGTCCTGCATGCAATTATCAAAATCGTGGTTGGCGTCTATGTAGACAAAGTCCAGGGACTCATCCTCAAAGTCTTTGACCGCTTCCAAACTGTAGTTTCTGATCAGCTCGGCGTTATAATCCGCCAGGTTCTTTTGGGCCTCGGCGTGGCGCTTGACCCTCAGGTCGTTTTTGCCTCGTCCTAACAGGTCCCATGGGTCAATGCAATAAAGTTTCAGATTGGGATTGGCTTGGCACAGTATTTTAGAATAGTAGCCTCTGTTAACTCCGATCTCCACTCCCAGCTTGAACCCTAGCTCGGCAAAATATTGCGCCAAGTCGTCCCGGGTTTGCATTACCGGTTTCAAACAACCCTCCTTTAGTTAGACAAAGGCCCTTCCATAAGGCCTATGAACTCCAGCCGCTTAAGCCAAAGCGCTGAGTCTATTTTATACTAAACTACCTCGAGAGTTTGTTGTGTTTTATTTTCCGTCTTCGATCCAGAAAGTCATTCCCGTACCGCTTGGGCCCAGGCCGGTCTGTACCCATAGGTAGGGCGTGGAACTTTTGGGCGTGTCGTCCTGGATAAATATAGGGACTTGAGAGCCAAAGCCTAGGTTTGCGCGGGCCGCTTCTATGGTGGTGGCACCGGTACCACCCTTAGAGACGCTTAGTACCTTTTGGGTACCGTCTGGATTGTGCTCGATCCTTAAGAAGTTGTTAAGGATTTCACCCCAGGTGCCGTCATCACCGCCGGGAATTGGTAATCGTGCCATACTCTACAACCTCTTAACGGACCCGCCTGATATGGCCTCTTGGGTCCGGAGTGTGATCCGGGCTTCCGCCAGCCGCCGGCTGGGCCGGACCGCCGCCGGGCGTTTCATTGACCGGAGTGGGGTTAAGCGATACCGTGCTCTTTACGTCCGCAAGACCCTGCTTTATCTCGCGGGCCGAAGTGGTGAATTCCTGGGTGATGTCTTTGAAAGTCTTATCGTTCTTACCATCGGTAAAGCCTTCGCGCAGACTACGGATAGAATCGCCCAGCGTACGGGAAAGTTTGGGCAGGCTGCTGGGACCAAAGAATAACAATAGGATAAAAACGACGATTATGAGTTCGGGTTGGCCGATACCAAACATTTTTGCTTACCTTTTTGTTAACTAACATCATTTTAGCATAAGAATAAAATAAGTGGGCTACCATCCCGCTCATGCTACAATGGAAGTGGTTTTAAAAACGGAACAAAAATGGATTTCGGCTTGCCAGAACTAATCATCATCTTGGTACTCGTCCTGCTGCTGTTCGGTGGCAGCCGGTTGCCTAAGCTGTCGCGCAGCATCGGCGAAGCCATGCGCGAACTGCGTAACGGTCTGACCGGTAGCGAGCCCGCCCCTAAGAGCCCCAAGACGGCGGCCCAAAATAAAAACCAAACCAAAGCCTAAAAGGAGCCTAAACCATGCCCAATGGAACGGGTAATCACTCCCAGCCATTCGGTGAACACGTCAGAGAACTCAGACAGCGGTTATTGATATCGATCGCCGTGCTGTTCATGGGTTGCTCGGTGGGCTACCTTATTCACGCGCGGTTGTTTACGCTGATCACCCAGCCGTTGCATCAGCCGCTTTACTACACCACGCCCACCGGTGGCTTCAACGCCATTATTAAGATTTCCATCCTCTTTGGCGTGCTGGTGACCATTCCGGTGGCGATTTACCAATTGAGCAAATTCTTAAGCCCGGCCTTCAGGTGGCGCGTGGGCGCCGGCCGGATAATTCTAACTTCGGTTTTCCTGGCGGCGGCCGGCGCCCTGTTCGCCTACTACCTGAGCCTGCCCGCGGCCTTGGATTTTTTGACTAAGATCGGCGGTGATAACATCAAAGCCTTAATAACGGTTAACGAATACCTTAACTTTGTCTTTGCGTACATTGCCGGCTTTGCTTTGCTTTTCCAGCTGCCGCTTGTAATGCTGTTCATAAACCGCATCAAACCTCAAAAACCGGGCAAGATGATGCGCGTCCAGCGTTGGGTAGTCCTGTTCAGTTTCATCGCCGCCGCCATCTTGACCCCTACGCCCGACCCGATCAACCAGACCATAATGGCTTTGCCAATCATACTGCTGTATCAGCTTTCGGTAATCATGATCTGGCTGACCAACCGTCGCGAAAGTAAACAATCGCTCGCGGCCGTGGCCGAACAAGAAAGGTACGCCGAACCGGAGCCGCAAGTCGCCTACGAAGCGCCTGGGGGTGCTTACGGCACGACCTCCTATGGCGCGGCCTCGTCTTTTGTCGCGCAACAGCCTCAGGCCGAATCCGGGCTCAATCCTAATCTTATAACCGATATTTTCTGGTCACCGCAAAATCCCACGGCCTAAAACTGGCGGAGAGGGAGGGATTCGAACCCTCGATGCGATTGCTCACATACCACCTTTCCAAGATGGCGCACTAGACCAACTATGCGACCTCTCCATTGTTCCCCGACCTTACAATTTTAACAGATTGGCGCCTCTGATTTTTTTACAACTGATTTTCTTTGTCTAATCAGATGGCTTCGGCGTAAACTAAAAATACAGAGACTTATTAGCGGGGCGCAAATATTAGAGGTGGCGACCTCTTTTTTATTAGCTAAAACAAAGGTTGGTTAATGGCACTCATAGAAATCACGGAAGTTTCCAAACTTTACGGCTTCGGCGACGCTACCGTGTTGGCGTTGAACGAGGTCGGGTTAAGCGTGGAAAAGGGTGAGTTCCTGGCCGTGATGGGGCCTTCCGGCAGTGGTAAGACCACCTTAATGAACATCATCGGCTTGCTGGACAGACCTACTAACGGTAGTTACTTGCTGGATGGGAAGAATGCCGATCGCCTCAAGCCTAATCGGCAGGCCAAGTTGCGGCGTGACCGGATCGGCTTTGTCTTCCAAAACTATAACCTATTGCCGCGCCTGAACGTCTTGGAAAACGTGGCTCTGCCCCTCGCTTACAAGGGTATGACTCCGGTTCGGCGGTCCAAACGGGCCAGCGACATGCTGGAGCGGGTCGGCATGCGCGAACGCGAATACTTTTATCCCAGGCAGTTATCAGGCGGACAGGCCCAGCGCGCGGCCATCGCCCGCGCGCTGATAAACAACCCCAGTATCATCATCGCCGACGAGCCTACCGGCAACCTGGATAGTACCGACAGCAAAGTGGTGATGGAACTGCTGAGTGACATCCATCGCCAAGGCAATACCATCCTTCTGGTGACGCACAATCCGGAACTCACCCGTTATGCCAGCCGGGTAATCTACATGTACGACGGCATGATAGTCGGCGATGAGCCCACGGCTATCGGCCAGATGGCTAACGGTGCGCGCCGGATCTATTACGAAAAACACGAACTGACCGACGAAGACATCGTCAGCGGTGTTTCCAAGCTCCTGATAGACGTGCCCGGCAAGGAACTGGCGGAAAAGCCGCGCTCGCCGCGGCGAGCGCGGCGTAAGGCCTCGGTCCGCAGGAAGAGCAAACGCTGATGTGGAACGGTAACGTCAAAAGCGCGGTAATGGCGCTGCGCCAATCCAAATGGCGCAGCCTGCTGACCATGATGGGCATAATCATCGGCGTCACCTCGGTGGTGACGGTAGTCAGCCTGGGCGAAGGTCTGAAAAAACAGATCGTCGGCCACATTAATAACCTTGGCAGCAACGTGATTACCATCCGTTCGGGCAAGTTGGTCGACAACGGCAAAGGTGCCAGCAACCTTAACCTGCTGGGCTTTTTCAATGCCAGCACGCTTACCAACGACGACGTCAACTCCGTTGGTAAAGTAGCCGGCGTGGACAACGTGGTACCGATGGACTTTGTGACCAATAGTGCTAGCTCCGGAGGTAACGAAATGGACAATATCTTTGTGCTGGGGACCAGTCCGGACATGGCGTCCGTGCTCAATCAGAAACTAGACTACGGTGATTTTTTCGACGCCACCCAATCCCAGCAGAACTACGCCGTTATTGGCTCCAACATAGCCACCCAACTGTTCGGCGAGCTGAATCCGGTTGGCAGTAGCCTAAGCATTGACGGGACCAACTTTGTGGTCGGCGGGGTCCTGGCACCTTCTTCCGGAGGACTATTATCAATTGCCGAGACTGACTTTAATTCGAGCGTGTTCATCCCGCTGTCTGTAGCTAACGGCCTGACAACCGGTCACAGCAACATCTTGCAGATACTGGTCAAAAGCAAAGAAGGCCAGCTGGACACCGCCGTGGCTGGCATCAATTCAGCCCTGACCAAGAGCCACGGCGGTGTCCACAACTTCAGTGTCCTCAAGCAGTACGAACTGCTCAATCTGGCCAGCGGTGTGCTCAACGTCTTCACGGCTTTCATTTCAGGCATTGCCGCCATCTCCTTGCTGGTAGGCGGCATCGGTATCATGGACATCATGCTGGTGAGCGTATCTGAACGCACGCGCGAAATCGGTATCCGCAAAGCCATCGGGGCCACCAATCGCCAGATACTTAACCAGTTTCTGGTGGAGGGCCTAATGTTGACGGTAATCGGTGGTCTAATTGGAATCGTGGTATCCCTGCTGGTGCACTCCTTCATTGTCGTGGACACCAATCTTAACTCTTCCATAACCGTGCCCATCATGGCTCTAGCCGTGGGCGTTTCAGTTGCCGTGGGCCTGCTTTTCAGCGTCATTCCCGCCTTTAAAGCGGCCCGCAAGAATCCGATTGACGCCCTCCGCGGCGAGTAATTAACCCAGTTCTTTTTTAAACTTTTCGACTAAATCGACTGGTCCCGGATTGACGTTGTTGAGCAGGGCCAGGTAAATGGTCACAAAATCGCCGTAGTTAATGGTCCAAAGTAGTTGTTCAAGCAGCGTGTCGCCCTGGGCCTGGACGGCGTGGGCGGCTGGCCGTTTGCCGGACAGCAGGCGGTCCGAAAGTTCAAACCGCTTCTGGATCCGTGGGTGTTCAAAGCTGGAGCGCAGGTCAATCACGCCGTAGAGTTTTTCTACCGGGTGACTGCTCCAGCCAATGAACTCATTATGGTTGAACTCCGGATACTCGTCCCACCAGGCAACATTCTTGGCGTTTTCGTTAAAACCAATCTTCCATTTATAGGCGGCTGGCGCCATTAGCGGGCCGGCGTAAACCACCGGTGATTTGCCGGCCATTTCCAGAGCCAGTTTTTTGGCTGGATTCTGGCTGGTAGGAAGTGTCGGTAGCCAGTCGGCTACCGAATCCTTCAGGAACTCGGCGGCCTGGGCCATTTGGCTGCTGGCCTGGTCGGCATTGACCAGGCCAGCAGCCTCTAACACCGTCACTAAAGCCTTAAGATTATAAAGGACGGCGTAGCGGGGTTGTTCGGCTTTAGGCAACAGGATGAACGGGTGGCCTTTTTGACCGGCGATTTCTTGCAGTTTGCCGCCACCGGCAATTACCACGATTCTGCATCCCTGTTTCTCCGCCTGCTCCAGCGCCGACACGGTCTCCTCGGTACTTCCGGAGTAGCTGGCGGCGATGAACAGCGTCTTGTCGGACGCGTAAGCCGGGATGTCGTATTGCCGGCAGATTTCAAACGGTAATTTATAACCAGGCCAGCTCCGACTGATCAAAGCTGCCAGCGCCGACCCCCCCATGCCGGCGTAGACGACGCTAGAAAAATCCCCTTCGATTTTAGGTACCTCAAAGTCGTGTCCCAATTGCCGCCACTGCTTCTCGGCGATGCCCAAGGCGTCCTGGCCGTCCCGCTGATGAATGTATTTAAGGTCGTCAAGCATAACTTGTTTATTCACTCCCCTGTGAATATAATTGTAAATGATTAAGTGCCATACGGCTATTCAAGGGTGGAATAATGTTTGGAATCAATTCTAGTAACAATGGTACGGCCAGTCCGACTCCAGCCAGCGCTACGACGCCGGCCCCACCTGACGTGGCCGGCGTCCCGCCAATGCCCAACGGCCCGGTAGAGCCGCCACCTCCGGCTCCGGAACCGCTGTCTCCGCCTTCGCACGACGAGCCAGTGTCCCCGCCCGCATCAATGGGGGCGTCCATGGCCCCGCCGCCTCTCAATGACGATACCAAGGACGATCTGATCAAGCTTAAACAAGAGGCGCTCCAGAATCTGGCGCCGCTGGTGGATCACTTGGATCAGACCCCGGAAGAGAAGTTCAAGACCACCATGATGATGCTGCAGGCCTCGGACAACGCCGAGCTTGTCAAAGAAGCCTTTGCCGCGGCCAATACCATCGCCGACGACAAGGCTCGCGCTCAGGCTTTACTGGACGTGGTCAACGAGATTAACTACTTTACCCAGCACGCCGACGCCGATAAT
>CAZWRI010000014.1:0-2482 GCA_964636115.1 uncultured Candidatus Saccharibacteria bacterium
GGACGCGGTGTCAAAAAGCTTATCCAGCGTGGGATCGTCAAACGGGAACGATTCACCTAGAATCGTCTCGTAATTTTCGCTAGTGGACTCGGGGTGGTTAACTAAATAGTCCACTTCTTCCTGGACCATTTTTTTAACCCGCGGGCTGATGTCTTCGGCACGGAGAACTTCCCGACGCATAGCGTAAATCGCTTTGCGATGACGGTTCATGACGTCGTCGTACTGGACGACGTTCTTGCGTTGGTCAAAATTGAAGCCTTCGACTTTCTTCTGGGCGCCTTCCAGGCTACGGGTGATCATTTTGGATTCGATGGGTGTTTCTTCGTCCACCTTGAGGCGTTCCATAAGACCGGCAATACGGTCTCCACCGTAGATACGCATCAGATCGTCCTGGCAGGAAACGTAGAATTGGGTGGTGCCAGGATCGCCCTGGCGGCCGGAGCGGCCCCGCAACTGGTTGTCTATACGGCGGGATTCATGCCGTTCGGAACCCAGGACGAACAATCCACCCAGCTCCTTGACTCCTTCACCCAGAATAATGTCGGTGCCGCGGCCAGCAATGTTGGTCGCCAACGTAACGGCGCTCTTCTGGCCGGCCTTAGCCACGATCGCGGCTTCTTTTTCATTGTTTTTGGCATTCAGGACCTCGTGCGTGACGCCGGCGGCTTTGAGCATCGAGCTCAACAGTTCGTTCTTTTCGATACTGACGGTACCTAGTAATACCGGCTGGCCTTTGGTCTGCAGTTCCTTGATGTCTTTGACGATCGCCCGCATTTTGCCAGCTTCGGTCTTGTAAATCCGGTCGGACAAATCTTTGCGGACGTTCGGCCGGTTGGACGGAACTTCTATGACGTTCATCTTGTAAACCTGGTGGAACTCTTCGGATTCGGTCATGGCCGTACCAGTCATGCCGGCCAGCTTGCCGTACAGACGGAAAAGATTCTGGAAAGAGATGGTGGCTAAGGTCATAGTCTCTTCCTGGACGTCCACGCCCTCTTTGGCCTCGATCGCCTGGTGCAGGCCTTCGTTGTAGCGGCGGCCATGCAACAGGCGGCCGGTGAAATCGTCAACGATGACGATTTCACCGTCTTTGGTCACCACGTAATCTTTGTCACGGTGGAACAGCGTCTGGGCGCGCAGCGCTTGCTCCAGGTGATAAATCGTCCTTAGGTTTTCGGTGGCGTAAAGGTTCTGGATGCCCAGGACTTTCTCCACTAATTCCACGCCGGCGTCGGTCAGAATCACGCTTTTGCGCTTTTCGTCTTTTTCGTAATGTTCGGTTTCTGTGAGTTGGCGGACAACCTTGGCGAACTGGGCGTAGGCGGCGCCACTGGCGGTAGCGGGCGCGCTGATGATCAAAGGCGTGCGGGCTTCGTCGATCAGGATGGAGTCGACTTCGTCCACGATGGCAAAGTGCAAATCACGCTGGCGCAATTGGTCGACTTCGCGCACCATGTTGTCGCGCAAGTAATCAAAGCCGAATTCGTTGTTGGTGCCATAAGTAATGTCCGCCTGGTATGCCTCTTGGCGAGTGGCTGGCCGCAAGTGGTGCATGCGCTCGTCAAAGTGGTCTTTATTCTGATACTCGGGGTCGTAAATGAAAGACTGGTCCGGAATAACCACCCCCACGCTAAGACCCAGGAAGTGATAGACCTGCCCCATCCAGCCGGCGTCGCGCTGGGCCAGGTAGTCGTTCACCGTCACCACGTGCACGCCTTTGCCCTCCAGCGCGTTCAGATAGACCGGCAGCGTGGCGACTAAGGTCTTACCTTCACCGGTTTTCATTTCGGCCACAGAGCCTTCGTGCAGCACCATGCCGCCGATCAGCTGGACGTCAAAGTGGCGCTGCTTTAAGGTACGCGAGCCGGCTTCGCGGACAACGGCAAAGGCTTCCGGCAGTAGATCGTCCAGCTTGGCACCCTTCTCCAACCGTTTTTTAAACTCCGCTGTTTGGTCGCGCAACTGTTTGTCGGTCATTTTCTGGTATTTGGGGGCAAGGTCGTTAATGACTTTGACCTTTTTGCGCATACGCTTAATGGTGGCGGCCTGCGGGTCGCCTAATACACGCTTAATTGATTTTTTATTCAAAAACTTAACCATCTAAAACAGTTTTTCTCTTCCCAAACGCCTCTAGGATTAATAATCAGAGTCACCTTATATTTTAGCGCAAAAGGTGTGCGAATACTAAGTAATCGCGCAATCTTGTTTTCATGCCAGGTACCGCCCTATTATTAGATAGAAAGTCTTCAAAAGTTACCATTTTCCATTCTCGCCCTTCATTGCCAAACTTAACGGATTTGAGCTGGCTATCTGAGAGTGCAAAAACCATGAATAAAGCCTTCATTCCTGGGTGAGCTACTGCCGGATAAGTATTTTGCCAAAGCAGTTCTTTGGGGTTGAGTGCAACAGCTAGCTCTTCTTTGATTTCCCTGATTGCAACTTCCATTGGAGTTTCCCCCCTTTCCCTAGCACCCCCAGGCAA
>CAZWRI010000015.1:0-2381 GCA_964636115.1 uncultured Candidatus Saccharibacteria bacterium
TGCAGTCGGGAAACTACGTCCTTAGTTTTGCTTAATGAGCTCATAACAGCCATAAATAACCGCTTCCTCCGGACGCTGGGCTTTAATTAGGGGTGGGACCTTGACCATCTTATTAGCTAATTTGTCTAATTCTGCCCGTAAGGGCTCGGCAAACTTCTCATAGTGACTACCCACGCCGCCACCAATGATTACTACGTCCGGCTGCACCACGGCCAGTAGCTGATCGATGCCGGGTGCCAGGGCTTTGGCGTAGGACTGCCAGGCGGCGGGATCGTCAAGAGCCCCGGCGGTCTGGCCATATCTTTTGACCAGCGCTTTGCCGGAAGCAAAGTCTTCCCATTTCTGTAAAATGCCGTCGTGTTCAATGACCATTTGGCCAGGCTCGGCGTCAATCAATGCTTGGTCAATCTTACCATTTATGATAATACCGGCGCTAATGCCGGTTCCAATAGTGATAAATAGTACTTTTTTATACTTATTTTGAACTAATTTGGCTTCACTTAACGCGGCCAACTTGGAGTCATTATCTATGCTTACGTGAGCATGGGGCAACAGACGCTGCAGGTCTTGTTTGAGCGGTACGTCCTGCCAATCCAGGTTGCCGAATTGACGGACGGTGCCGCTGGCGTGGTCTATCAGACCGGGCGCCGCGCAGGCGCAGGCCGAGAACTCGTATTCCTTAAGTTCGTTAACCAAAATTTGCCGTAAATCGTCCAAAAAACGCTTATAGTCGGAGTTGGTGGGAGCTTTATGCTTAAAAACGACTTTGCCGTCCAGGTCAAAGACCGCCAGCAAGGTCTTAGTCCCCCCAATATCTATCGCCAGATACATATATATAAGTATAGCCTAAAACCACCTTTACAAAAGGGCTTTTACACCTTACAATTAGAACAATCTATTGGGAGTTTGGCCTGCCTCGGTCAGTACGACCACTGGAAATATTTTTAAAGGAGGCATGGATTTTCATGTCAGCAAAAACCGCTAATTTAACCATGGACGAGCTCCTGGCGAGCTCTGAAGCCAAGCCTTTAAAGGTCGGTGACATGGTGGAAGGTACCGTCAGCTCGGTCCGTAAACACGAAGTGTGGGTGGATTTGGGAGCTCACGGCATCGGCGTTATTTTTCGCCGCGAAGTCGCCAGCGGTGACTTAAAAGAAGGCGAGACTATCAATGCCAGCGTGGTCGATCCGGAACTGGACGAGGGCTACGCGCTATTGTCCATGAAACGGGCGGCCAAAGACCGCGGCTGGGGTGAGCTGCAGCGCATTTTTGACGAACAGGAAATCATAGAGGTCACGGCCTATGACGCCAACCGCGGCGGATTGCTTATCGAACTGGAAGGCATTCGCGGCTTCCTGCCGGTGAGTCAGTTGGCCGCCGAACATTACCCGCGCGTGTCTGACGCCGATAAGGACGAGATCCTTACCAAGCTGAACGCCCTGTTGAACCAGCCGCTGCGAGTACGCATCCTGGACGTCTCACGCAAAGACAACAAACTGATTTTTTCCGAAAAAGAAGCCGTCCGTGACGACCTGCAATCGCGCCTGTCCAAGCTTAAGGTGGGCGACGTGGTGGAAGGCGTGGCTACCGGCGTGATCGACTTTGGCGCCTTTGTCAACGTGGACGGAATCGAGGGTATGGTGCACATTTCCGAGATTTCCTGGGAGAGGGTGGAAGATCCTAAAAAATACGTCAAAGTTGGTGAAAAAATCAAAGCCAAAATCATCGCCATCGATAAGGACCGCTTGAGCTTGTCTATTAAGCAGATGAGCGAGGACCCCTGGCTGGAAGAAGTCAAGAAGTTCAAGGCTGGCGATACCGTCGAAGGCAAGATCACCCGCATCACGCCGTTTGGTGCTTTTGTGCAGCTCAGCCCGTCGGTTGAAGCTTTGGTACACGTGTCCGAAATGAGTGACGACGAAGGCATCGATCCGGAAAAACTCTTTAAACTCAACGAGAAAAAAGAGTTTAAAGTCCTGGAAGTCGATACCGAGAACCGCAAGATCGCGCTGAGTTTGAAGGACTTGAAAAAGTCCGCCGCTAAAAAGTAATCATGAGTAAAGGAGCAGCCGGATGGCAAAGACAATCCAGATCGACGAATCCGTCACCGTTGGCCAGTTGGCCGAGCTGCTCGATTTGCCCGTCTCTAAGCTAATCGGCGAACTTTTCAAAAACGGCGTCATGGCGACCGTTAACGAAAAGATCGATTTTGATACCGCCCAGATCATCGTGGGCGAGTTGGGCTTGGAAGAAGAGGTGGAGCTGACCAAAAAAGAAGCCGAAGCGGGGGCCGGGGCGGCCCCCCCCCCACCCCCCCCGCCCCCCCCCCACCCCCCCCCCCGGGTGGGGAGCGGGGGGGGCGCGGGGCCACCCCCCACACC
>CAZWRI010000016.1:0-1920 GCA_964636115.1 uncultured Candidatus Saccharibacteria bacterium
GTTATATCTTGAACAGTTCCACCGGTGAAAAGGAAAGAGTTGGGCGGATCGTTCGTCTTCACGCTGACAAGCGTGAAGACGTAACGGAAGTAGAGGCCGGCGACATCGCCGCCATAGTAGGGCTTAAAGGCACTACTACGGGTAATACGCTTTGCGACCAGAACCACCCCATAATCTTAGAAAGCATCACTTTTCCCGAACCTCCAGTATCGATCGCCATCGAACCTAAGACCAAGGCCGATCAGGAAAAGATGGGCATCGCCCTGCAGCGCTTGGCCGAAGAAGACCCGACTTTCCGCATCAAAGTCGACCACGAGACGGGTCAGACCATCATTTCCGGCATGGGCGAGCTGCACCTGGAAATCATCGTCGACCGCATGAAGCGCGAATTCAGCGTGGAAGCCAACGTGGGTGAACCACAGGTAGCCTACCGCGAAACCATCCGTAAAGATGCGGTCGAGTCCGAAGGTAAGTTCATCCGACAATCCGGCGGCCGCGGTCAGTACGGTCACGTCTGGCTGCGTCTATCCCAGAACGAAGCTGGCAAGGGCTTTGAGTTCATTAACAGCATCAAAGGCGGCGTCATTCCCCAGGAGTACGTCCCGGCCGTACAGTCCGGTGTGGAAGAGGCCATGGCTAACGGCGTCATTGCCGGTTACCCCGTCGTAGACGTCAAAGCCGAACTGTACGACGGTAGTTTCCACGAAGTCGACTCATCCGAACTGGCCTTTAAGATCGCCGGCTCTATGTCTCTGCAGGAAGGTGTCAAAAAGGCCTCCCCGGTACTAATGGAGCCCATAATGAAAGTGGTTGTCGTAACACCCGAGGACTTCATGGGCGACGTGATTGGCGATCTGAACGCCAAGCGTGGTCGGGTAGAGACAATGGAAGATCTACAGGCTGGCGTCAAAGAAATCACCGCTTTTGTGCCGTTGGGCGAAATGTTCGGCTATACTACCAATCTGCGCAGCATGACCCAAGGCCGCGCCAGCTCTAGCATGGAGTTGGACCACTACGCCGACGTGCCTGGCAACGTGGCGCAGGAAATCATTGCCAAATCCGCCAAATAACAGACACCAGTTATTGACAAAGAGTCGTATCTAGTCTATAACATCGATATAACCAGGAGGTTATATGTCGGAAGTGCTAAGGACAGACCAGAGTATTCCAATTGAACGTACCAAGCGCACCCGTGAACAGCTGACCTTCAACATGGCGGAACTGGCCGTCCTGTCTCTTATAAATCCTACGGAAATTGTCAGGCACGTCCAGGCCGAAGCCACGACGCTAGCTCTTGACCCTGAATTGGAAATCCGCAAGATAGCGGCAATGGATCTGGTAAATCACGGCTAAGATGTCCGATATTGAAACATCCTCAGCCGTAGCTTTTGGTTTCCCGGGCCAAGGTGTACATCAGCCCGACAAGATGAAGCGGTTGCTCCAGGAACATCCCGTCACGGTAGACCTGTTCCTGGAAGCCGAAGAGGTTTTGGAGCGACCGCTGCTCCCGTTGCTGCTTAACGAAATCAGTCCGGAGTCCACCAGCCGAGAGAATCAGATAAGGTTATACATCGGTAGTTCGGCGTTGTGGCTGGCGGCCACTAACGAAGGTATCGTCGACCGGATAGCGCCACCGGACAGGAAAAGGGTCTTCTTTGGCGCCAGTGCCGGCGAATACGCCGCCCTAATGGCTGACGGCGCCTACGGTTTTCCCGATGGCCTCAGGCTTATCGATACGCGCGGCGAAGAGATGCACAAAGCCAGCATCATCAAGCCGGGAACAATGCTGGTTGCCATAGGGTTGGATTTTGAGGACGCCAAAAAGATCGCCCGGGAGTTTCCTGGTGCCTGGGCGGCCAACGACAATCCTGGTATCCAGACGGTCTTCAGTGGTGGTGCGGACGCCCTGCAGGCCATTCG
>CAZWRI010000017.1:0-2103 GCA_964636115.1 uncultured Candidatus Saccharibacteria bacterium
AAGCTAGCCGATTTTAAGAGCACGCTCCAGCCACTATTGGTACTAGTCCTGTTAATGGGCGTGATCGTGGCCAAAATGCAAAGCGATCTAGGGTCCGCAGGCGTAATGATCGCGATGCTGGGGCTGATGGCGTTCAACGTCGGTATCCCACTTAAAAAAGTCATGATAGTAGGCGGCGTAATATTGGTCCTAGTGACTGCGGCGATCTCATCTACGGCTTATCGCCGAGAACGCCTGACGGCTTTCCTGCATCCTCAGACCCACTGTCAGGGGCACGGCTACCAGGCCTGCCAGGCACTAATTTCGGTAGGTTCCGGCGGTCTGTTCGGTCTAGGATTGGGCTACAGCGTCCAGGCGTACGGTTACACGCCGGAGGCCTCGAATGATTCCATATTCGCGATCACCGCCGAAGAACTAGGCTTCATCGGTTGTCTGGCGATTATTATCGTGTACGGTTTTTTCATCGCCCGCCTAAAACAAATTATTGAACGCACGGGTGACATGTTCGCCCGGTTATTGGTAGTGGGTGTCCTAGCCTGGTTCAGTACCCAGATGATTATCAACGTGGGAGCGATGATCGGACTATTGCCGCTTAAAGGGATAACCCTGCCATTGATCAGTCAGGGTGGCACCAGTCTGATCTTCCTAACGGCAGCCCTGGGGATTGTTTTCCAGATTTCGCGCTATACTAATTACAGCGTAACCAATCCGCAAAATAACAGTGAAAAAGAACACGCTTACTATAGTTTTAACGGGCGGGGGATCCGGCGGCCACATCACGCCGTTACTGTCGCTCGCCCACGCACTTAAGGTACAAGATCCACAGTGCCGTGTAGTTTATTTTGGACTAAAAGGGGAAAAACTTGAAGGCCTACAGGAGCGGTACCAAGCTTTTGACGAAGTTTGTCTTGTCCCCTCAGGTAAGTTTCGCCGTTACCATGGCCAGGGTTTTCTGGCGTATCTAATTGACGTCAAATCACTGGCTCTTAACGTCCGGGATTTTTTCAATGTACTCGCCGGTATCTGGTCTGCCAGAAAACAGCTTACGCGCGTGAAGCCGGACGTGGTCTTCTCTAAAGGCAGCTTCGTGGCTGTGCCAGTAGGTGTCGCCGCGCATCAATTGGGTATTCCCATAGTCACCCATGACTCCGACGCCGTACCCGGGCTGGCCAACCGTATAATCGGCCGCTGGGCGGCCGTTCACGCCGTTGGCCAGCCCGCCGATAATTACTCCTATCCCAAAGAATCGATAAAATTCACCGGCGTCCCGATTGACGAGCGTATAACCAAGGTCACACGGTCCGACCAAAAAGCTTATAAATCTAAACTTGGCCTGGATCCGGACGGCCTGACGCTTTTAGTGGTTGGTGGCGGTTTGGGCTCGGGATGGCTCAATCAGACGCTGTACGAGATAGCCGATAAGCTGCACTTGAGTCTGCCGGAACTGGAAATTATCCTTTTTAGCGGACAACAACACCAGGCTCAAGCCCAGCGGCAATATCAAGACATGCCATGGGTCAAAGTGGTGGGGTTCAGTGACGAATTCTACGTGTACAGCGGAGCGGCCGATTTGATAATCACCCGGGCCGGAGCTACGGCTTTGGCCGAATTCGCCGTCCAAGCCAAACCCTGCGTGGTAATTCCGGCCGCCCAGCTTACCGGAGGACACCAGTTGGCTAACGGTAAGACTCTAACCGCCGCTGGCGCTGCGGTGGTCCTTGGCGCCAATGCTGGCCCCGCCGCCTTATTAAGGAGCCTGGAATCGCTGCTGCGTGATGGCGACCAGCGCAAAAACCTGAGCGCTAATCTAACTAAATTCGCCAAGCCCACCGCCGCCGCCGACTTGAGCAAGGTGATCCTAGAAGTGGCGGCCGGATAGATGAACCTGACCGGTGGGCGTAAACAGAAAACTACTAACCGTGGCCGAGTTCCTCTTAACTATTATCGCTCCGGGACACCGGAAAAGACGGCCAGCCCATTTGTCAAGAAAACACCCAAGGTTTCCGGCCGGGCGCGCAAACTAGCCTTCCGGACACTGGACGCGGTCGCTTTGGCGGCGATTGTATTAATTCTGTTCTACAGCCAGATAGTAAAAACTACACC
>CAZWRI010000018.1:0-6638 GCA_964636115.1 uncultured Candidatus Saccharibacteria bacterium
ACTTTGTGTCTCCTCTGGTCCGAAGGGTTGCCTAGGCCCGTATTTGGGCGTGCGAACCCCTAATTGACAACGAACCTCGACTTCAAGGCGCCGATACCTGTTGCCCGCTTGACGCATTCGTCTGCGGACCACCCGGCTCTATCCAGAACCAGGTATGACCGTAAAACTCACGGATAAGTGGTATTTTATACTTTTTAGTCTATTTTGTCAAAAAGGTAGGTTACATCATGCCCATGCCGCCGCCCATGTCAGGAGCCGGAGCTGGCGTTTTCTCTGGGATGTCTACCACCAACGCCCCCATGGTCATGGCCGTCCCGGCGATACTGACGGCGTTCTGGATAGCCTCTTTGACCACTCGGGTGGGATCCACTATGCCGCTTTCCTTAAGCGTCACCAGCTTATCCGGGTCGTTGACGTCAAAGCCGATCCCCTTGCCGGCGTCCAATACCTTTTCCAGCTTGGCCTCGGCGTTCAGGCCGGCGTTGTACATCAGCTGCTTGAACGGTTCTAACAGAGCGTTCTTAAGGATGGCCGCGCCGGCGGCCTGGGAGTCGTTGCCGCTGACTGTTACAGTTTGCGACAAGTTGACCAAAGTCACGCCGCCACCGGGCACGATACCTTCGTCCAGCGCGGCCTTGACGGCCGCCACGGCGTCGTCAACCCGGAATTTCTTCTCTTCGATCTCGGTTTCGGTAGCGCCACCCACTTTGATAACGGCTACTTTACCGCTCAAAGCCGCGCGCCGCTTCTCCAGCTGTTCGCGGTCGTATTCACTGCTGGCGGCTTCGATCTGTTTATTGATCTGTTCGATCCGGGCCTTCACGGCGCTGGCTGCGCCAGCGCCCTCAATGATCGTCGTCTCGTCCTTGGTAGAAATCACTCGACGGGCCGAACCGATGGCCGACAGATCGGCGTTTTCAAAAGTCATGCCCCGCTCTTCGCTGATGACCTCACCGCCGGTCAGGATGGCGATGTCTTCCAGGATCTCCTTGCGACGGTCGCCAAAGCTCGGTGCCTTCACCGCCACGGTGTTGAACACGCCCTTCAGACGGTTCAAAATCAGGGTACCCAGGGCTTCGCCTTCAACGTCTTCGGCGATTAGCACCAGGTCTTTCTTACCGGCATTGGCCAGTTTTTCCAGCATCGGTAAAAAGTCCTGGATGGAGCCGATTTTCTGGTCGGTTATCAGGATGGCCGGCTTGTCGTAAACGGCCTCCATGCGGGCGGTATCGGTGACCATGTAGGGGCTGACGTAGCCGCGGTCCATGGTGAATCCTTCCACTACTTCGCTCTGCATGGTCAGGCCCTGGCCCTCTTCCACGGTTACCACGCCGTCTTTGCCGACTTTCTCCATGACTTCGGCGATCAGATCACCGATTTCCTTGTCGCCGGCGCTGATGGTGGCCACTTCGGACACGCGGCCTTTCTTGCCGCCGATATTCTCGCTCAGGCTGCCTAATTTGTTCAGAACGTCTCCGGCCGCGGCCTCCATGCCCTTGCGTAGCAACATTGGATTGTGCCCGGCGGCGATCAGCTTATTGGCTTCGTTCAGGATGTGGTAGGTCAGCACGGTCACGGTAGTCGTGCCGTCACCGGCCACGTCGTTCATCTTGGAAGCCGCTTGTTTGATCAATTCGGCGCCGACTTTGTAGCCCAGTGTTTCGTCATCGGTATCTTCCAGGTCCACGCCTTTAGCCACGGTCACGCCGTCATGGGTGACGGTCGGATTACCGTAGCTTTTGCTGATTACCACGTTGCGACCCTTGGGGCCCATGGTGGTCTTTACGGCGTCGTAGAGTACCTGCGCGCCGCCGAGCACCCGGCGGCGCGCCTCTTCGTCATAAAAAACTTTCTTAGCCATCTATTCCTCCTTATTTAACGGTTGCCAGAATATCCTCTTCTTTGACCAGGATATACTCTTTGTTATCGAGTTTGATTTCGGTGGTGCTGTAGCTTTTGTAGACGATCCGATCGCCTTTTTTAATCTCTTTGACTTTAACTCCCACCTTCAGCACCTTGGCTACCTTTGGTTTTTCCGTAGCCTTGTCCGGCAAGTATAAGCCGGAAGCGGTCTTGGTGGCGGCTTCTTCCTGCTCCGCCACTACCCAATCGCCCAACGGGTTCAATGCAGACATATTTCCTCCTGTTAACTTAACGCTCGAACCAATTTCTAGCACTCAATATAGCGGAGTGCCAAACGACGGTCAAGCCCCAAATGCGTAAGTGTCCTATTGACACCAATATATAGTAAGTGTTATGTTTACACTAACATTAAACAAGGAGAAGAATCATGGAAAACTCAGCCTACAAAATAACCCGTCCGCGGGCGACTATCCTTTGGTCGCTGGTGGCCGCCCTGCTCCTGGTGGTCGGTTGGCAGCAATGGTTGCCTACCAGCCTGACCGAGATGTTGGGCTTCGTGACTGGCGCCGCCACAGTCTGGTTGTTGACCAAGGAAAATATCTGGAACTGGCCAATTGGCGTCGCCAGTGCCGTGTTCTATCTGATACTGTTCTGGCACTCCCGGCTGTTCGCCGACTCGTCCTTACAGATCTTTTACGTAGTCACCGGTTTCGTGGGTTGGTATTGGTGGCTGCACGGCGGCGAAAAGAAGCAGCAGCTGCGTGTCCAGCGCACCAGTTGGAAACTGGCTATAGCCCTGGCCTTGGCTTGGGCTCTGGGTACCGCCGGCATGCGCCGCTACTTGATATCGGTCAACGACAGCGCGCCTTTTTGGGACGCTTTGACCACTGTAGGCAGCCTGGTGGCCCAGCTGATGCTCACCCGTAAACTACTGGAAAACTGGCTGATCTGGATGGCGGTAGACGTCGTCTACGTCGGTCTGTATAGCTATCGTCACCTGTTCCTGACGGCCGTACTGTACGCCATCTTCTTTGCCATGTGCGTGGTGGGGTGGCGCGATTGGCGCTCCAGCGTCCGTCGGGCGTTCAAAGTGCCCAAGACAGGTGTTTTAGCTCGACCGGAAGCCGAGGCCGCGTCATGAAGAGTGCCGTGGTGGTCGGCAAATTCTATCCACCTCATGCCGGCCATAAACACCTGATAGAAACCGCCTGCGCCCAAGCCGAACACACGGTAGTCATGGTCGCCGACCGGCCGGAATATCTAATACCGGCCAAATTGCGCCGCGAGTGG
This sequence comes from uncultured Candidatus Saccharibacteria bacterium, assembly GCA_964636115.1. Classification (GTDB taxonomy): domain Bacteria; phylum Patescibacteriota; class Saccharimonadia; order Saccharimonadales; family UBA10212; genus CAYUUT01. The sequence continues at coordinate 3,154 of CAZWRI010000018.1, forward strand.
CTGCAGACCATGGTGCCTGCGGCCGACGTCAGGATATTCAGGGACAAACTGGACGACAACGACTCGCCAGGCTGGGCCCAGGCCACGCTTAAGTTCTTGGGCTACAAACCCGACGCCGTTTTCAGCTCCGAAGATTACGGTCCGCGTTGGGCGGCTGCCATGGGCAGCCGCCACGTCGCCGTCGACCCGCCGCGCCACAAGATTCCCTGCTCTGCCACCTGGATCCGCAACGACCCTTACGGCGCCTGGCAATACCTGTCGCCGCCGGTCAAAGGCTATTTAGCGCTACGGATCTGTCTGGTGGGGGCCGAATCCACCGGCAAGACTACCCTGGCCAGGGCGCTGGCCAAGCATTACCGGACGCTTTGGGTGCCGGAATACGGCCGGCTATACACCGAACAGAAGGTCACCGACGTGCGGGGCCATAGGTGGACGGATAAGGAGTTCAATCATATCGCAAAGACTCAGAACCAGCTGGAAGACCAGGCCGCCCAGGATTGTAATAAGGTACTTATTTGCGACACTGACTCGTTTGCGACTTCCATCTGGTACGAACGCTACCTCGGCGTGCGCTCGCCGGCCGTGGAACGACTGGCGGCCGGTCGGAGTTATGACCTCTACGTCCTGACGGACGTCGCCACTCCCTTCGAAGACGACGGTTGGCGCGACGGCACCGAGGAAATCCGTCACTGGATGCATGGCCGTTTCGTTGAAAAGCTGCGTTTCTGGGGCAAAGATTATCTGGAAGTCTCGGGTACGCTGGAGCAGCGGCTGGCCCAAATCACTCCGGTGGTGGATCGGTTGTTGCAAACTAACCACCGGTTGGCCGGTAAGCCGCTAGCGCCGGTCTTAAGTTTGCAAAAAGGCCGCTTTATTGACCACCAGGCATAAGGAGTTATAATGAGCTTAATCAGTCCACCCTCCAAGGAGGTGCACCTTGATGGTTGATCACCGACTGATCCCCAGTCGACAACTCGGCCGGTCGCGGAGTTTCCGCGCCCCCGAGGTGCCTCGAACGTCCTGTTCGCGATGGCCAGCGCGGCGTGCCCGCCGCCCCCTGACCACCCCGACGGGCTTCTGGGCCTGTCCGACCAGGAGGTGATCCCGTATCTATCTCCGTCGGCAGGCCTTGGCCGGCGGTCAGCAACATGAGCGTTAAGCGGCCGGGGCAAACGCCCAAGCCGCGGCGGCGGTCCAGAAGGGTGCGCATGGCGTACCACCAAAGGCTCGTGCGCAGCGTTCGCCACACGTAGTGGACTGAGAATGGGCGCGGGGCGCGTCCGCGCCCCGAGCCCACAAGCAATAAGCCTGATTTATAACTACCAGCCTATTCTAATACTCAGCCCGTTGTTTGCGGACGGTAGCCGCCCGCCGGTTATAATCGATCGGATCCATCCCCTTTATCTCGTGACGGTTGGCGGTTATGGCCGGCCACAGGCGGCCTTCGTTAAAATCAATTGCCATCTGTCCAATCTCTTTACGAAGCTGTAGGCTTTCGGGGTCGGTTTTGGTATGCACTAGTTCAATGGCCTTCAAAATCCTTTGGCGCTCCTGGCCCTCCGAAGCGGATTCCAAGCCCCGGCGCAACTTTGCCAGTTCCAGCTCTTCCGTTTTGCTCAGGCCGGCTTTGGGAATCCGGGGCGGCGTACTCAAGAATTTATAACTTTCGGCTGGGAACCGCCCGCCGTGGGCCGGCCGGCCGGGATCGTAGGCCGTTGGGCCAAATACTCCCCGGCCCTCTTCCTTAGTGTGCAGGCCGGTGTCCGGATCGCGCGCCGGATACCACATCGGGATCTCTTTGACGTCGGACAGCCTCTCGCCATTTTTGCCCACCGAACTGGGGTGCCATATCCAAGCGGCGGCATCGATTTCGGCGGTCGGAAACGCCTGTTCAAACAGTTTTTTGGCTATCCGTATGGTATCGCCGCTTTCCGACTGTTCGTCCACTATCAGGATCCTTTTACCGTCCAGACCGTGCTTTTCCCGTTGCGAGGCCGAATGGGTATCAACTTGGAAAACGCTTCTTAAGCCGCGGACGTCCTCGTCGGTGACGGGTAGCATCCCGCCCTCGTCCATCTCTTTGGTCGGATCTTTGCGCCACACCAGCCGGTCGATGTTAGCGAATTTCAGGCTGGGTAGCGGCGCCGTCTGCACCTTGCCGGTAGTTTCGTCCAGCCGTTGGGGCGCCATGTAGGGCCAGAACTCCTTGATCATCCAGGAGAGCGGCCGGGCCGATTTATCCAAAAAGACCACCGCGTCAAAGCCGGGCTGCGTTTCCGAGCCGGCCATCTTTTCTATAAGCGGATTCAGCAAGCGGATGTATTTCTCTAGCAGTACTTCTTGGGAAGTGATGTAGGTGTGGTAATCATCGGGTCGCAGGACCTCGTATTGGTTAGGGTCTACTCTGGGGACTTGGGGAACGGTTTCCGTAGTGGTCATTTTTGTTTTGTCAGATTGCTTTTACTATATCACAGTGGTACAATAAAGTCAATATGCAACGCTTTGTAGTCACGGCCGCCGAAGCCTCGCCTCAGACGCCTACCAGGGGTCTGATCGAGGCCGCCCTGGATTCAAAGCAGGAAATCCCAGTAGTTGGGCAAAAAGAGGGCGTAGGCGTGGAGTTCAGCCTGAGCGTTAGCAAAGTCGCGCGCGAACGGCGTAACGGTAATTTCATGCTCCGTTTCTCCGGCGTTGCCCGTCCTGGCGAACAGCCTTACGTGGCGGAGGCTCCGGACGAACCGGCGCGCGAACCCGTAGCTATCGACGTGACTCTAGGCCCGGCCTAAGAAGCTATCAGGTCTTTGATGATTTAAGAGTTTGGCGGGCAGTGGCTTCTTCGTCCCAGGGATCCAGGCCGTGGGCCCGTTCGATGTTCTTTTCGTGCCCTTTGCCCAGCAACAACACGGTGTCGCCCTTGCGGGCCCGGCCGATGGTGAACTTGATGGCCTCGGTTCGGTCGTGGACCAGGAACAGGTCCTTGTCGCGTATCTTGCCGGCTTTTTCGGCTCCCTGGGCAATCTGGTTCAGGATTACCATGCCGTCCACGTCGCGGTCGTCTTCTTCGGTTATGACTACTTCGTCGCAATATTTTCCGGCCAGTTCGCCTTGTACCGCCCGTTTGGCTTCGTCCCGGCGGCCGGCGGAGCCAAACATCACGATCAGTTTGCCTTCTACTAGCGGCTTAAGGTCTTTGAAGAGCTTCTCAAAGCTGTCCGGGGTGTGGGCGTAATCGATTATGACCTCAAAGGGTTGGCCTTCGTCGATGGTGTTCATGCGGCCTTCCACGCCCTTGAGGGCGGCTATGCCTTGCTCTATCTGGTCTTTGGTGAGGCCTAAGGCGCGCCCCACGGCCACCACGGCCAGGGAATTATAAACGTTAAAACTGCCAGGGATCTGGCAGGTAACGGCATAGCTGTCTTTGCCGGTCCTGGCGGTGTAGCTGCTGCCGGCCGGCGGCCTTTTTTCGCCGGCCGCCGGTAGTGCGC
>CAZWRI010000019.1:0-1634 GCA_964636115.1 uncultured Candidatus Saccharibacteria bacterium
GCATTCAAAAAATGAACGCTTTACCGGTAACGTGTATGGTGAGTGGAAGATTATAAAAGACCTGAAATTCAGAACAAGCTTCGGTGGCGATATAGGTCAGGCAGAGTTAAGGGCATACACGCCTGTATATTATGCAACACAGGCTCAACAAAGCACATCTTCTTCAATGACCGTCGATCACACGCAAACCCGTAACTGGATATGGGAAAACACGCTTACTTACGACAAGCAGATCAAGGATCATAAAATAACCGCTTTGTTAGGATATAGTGCCCAGGATTATACCACATTCTATGCTAGTGGATTTGCGAAGGACGTCCCTTATGTAGCCAGCGGAAGCATTCGCAACTCATTTCCTGATACAGCCAAAAACGTATTACAAACTGTAACCCCTGACAGGCAGCCACACACCCGTTCACTGTCAGAATTTGGGCGTATCAATTACTCTTACAAGGATACCTACTTATTAAACGCATCAGCACGTTACGACGGTTCGTCGGCATTCTATTATGGCAACGGCGATCATGCATTTGGCTGGTTTCCGTCTGTTGGCGCAGGCTGGGTAGTAAGTAATGAACCTTTTATGAAAAACCAGCATATATTCGATAATTTAAAACTGAGAGGCAGCTGGGGCCAGGTAGGTAATGCAAACGTGCCTATCAACTTGTCAAACATTGCGGTAACCAGTGATCCAAGCTATCTAACTGCTGTTTTTGGCAATCCGCAGGTATCTTACCTTGGTAAAGTAATCAATACGGTTGCTCCTCCGATCACTGTATGGGAAAAAGCGGAATCTACTGATTTTGGCCTGGAAGCTTCGTTTTTAAATAATAAGCTTTCTTTCGAAGGGGATTATTATAACAGAATAACCCAAAACGCCATATTTGCTATTCCAATTCCTTCATCTGTTGGCGCCGCAGGCAGCAACATTGAAGGTAACCAGGCTAAGATCAGGAACCGTGGAGAGGAATTCTTACTAAGCTGGAAAGACAAGCCTTCAACAAATTTTTCTTATTCGGTAGGCGCTAACTTTGGTATAAACAATAATATTGTATTAGACGTTCAGACTGGCCAGAACCCAATTTATACCGGTGGCAACGGTATTGCGAACGGCGCTTTGGCAACACGTATTGTTGAAGGTCAGCCGATTGGCGAATTCTATGGTTACAAAGTAACCGGTATTTTCCAGCAGAACCAGTCTTCGGGCCCTCAGCCAACTGCCAAAGCTGGTGATTTTATTTACCAGGATACCAATCATGATGGCACAATCGATAGCCGCGACCGTGTAGTATTAGGCAATCCAAATCCTAAATATAACTACGGCATCAATACTTCATTTACCTATAAAAACTTCGACCTGGAATTGGATATGCAGGGCGTGGCCGGAGTTGACATTTACAATGCTAATATCGCTTATCGTTATGGCAACGAAAACTTCACACAGGATTTCTTCGATCATCGCTGGCATGGGCCGGGGACCTCAAATACTTACCCATCTGTTAACGTAGGGTCAAATGCCAACGCGGCACCAAATTCGTTTTATGTAGAGAGCGGCGCCTATTTCAGGGTTCGTAACGCACAATTAGGTTACACATTCCCTAATGCCGGCTTAAAGCAGTTAGGCATAAAGAAAC
>CAZWRI010000020.1:0-1613 GCA_964636115.1 uncultured Candidatus Saccharibacteria bacterium
CTTTGGCGTTAATCGTTTCAACCGGATCCAGGTCTAACTCTCTAAGCGTATAATTCAGGTATGGAGCAACCGCTTGCGGAGCGCATGCGTCCGCGCAAATTATCGGAGGTGATTGGCCAAGAGCAGATCCTGGGCCAAGGCAAAATGGTCAGCCAGCTGGTTAAAGCCGGCAAGCCTTTTAGTTTGATTTTTTGGGGGCCGCCGGGCAGCGGCAAAACCACGCTGGCGCGAATTATCGCTAATGAATTGGAGGCCGACTTTGTAGAAATCAGCGCGGTCACGGCCGGCAAGGCCGACGTGACCGCCGTGGTTGAGCGGGCCGAGCAAAACCAACGGTTGGGGCAGCAGACGGTTTTGTTCGTTGATGAAATTCACCGCTTTAACAAAGCCCAACAGGACGCCTTTTTGCCGCACGTGGAAAACGGCCTGATCACCCTGATTGGCGCCACGACCGAGAACCCGTCTTTTGAAGTTATTATGCCGCTGTTGTCGCGCAGCCGGGTAGTGGTGCTGGAGCCGCTCGCCAAAGACGATATTAAAAAGATCATCAAGCGAGCGGCTAAGGCCGAAAAGCTCAGCGCCAAAAGACTGCCGGCCGCCGGCGTCGACATGCTGGCGGAAATTTCTGGCGGCGACGCGCGCGTGGCGCTGAGCAACCTGGAGTTGGCCATGCAACTGACCGAAGGCGCCATCACCCCGGAAGTTGTTCAGCAGGCAGCACAGAGGCGAGTGCCCGGTTATGACAAAGCCGGTGAGATGCACTACAACATTATTAGCGCGTTTATAAAATCGATGCGCGGCGGTGATGTCACCGCCGCGCTTTATTACATGGCCCGCGTGTTGCAGGCCGGCGAAGACCCTAAATTTATCGCCCGGCGGATGGTGGTTTTTGCTTCCGAGGACATCGGCCTGGCGGCACCGGCGGCGCTTAACTTGGCAGTCTCAACGTTTCTAGCGGTGGAACGGATTGGCATGCCGGAATGCCAATATAATCTGTATCACTGCGCGACCGTCATGACCAAAGCACCCAAGTCACGCGAGATTACCGGCGCTATGGGCGCGGCGCAAAGCGCCGCGCGCGAACATCCCGACCTGCCTGTGCCGCTGCATCTACGCAACGCGCCAACTAAACTGATGAAAGATCTGGGCTACAACGCTGGCTATAAGTGGCAGGCCGGCTTCAACGATAAGCGCGGTTTTCTACCAGAAGACATAAAAAACTTAAACTTCCTCAATTAGTTTCAAGCTGTTTGCAGGAAGTGCCTGGCTTGAGTTTGATTAATCTTTTGCGGCTTTTTCCAGTTTGGCGACGTCGAACTTGGTTATAACAAGTGCAGTGTGGCTACTGTGCGTAACGGCCAGTTCCCATTAACCAGTCGATGTCATCACCCGTTAAATCTTCTGCCCGGACTCGTGGCTGTGGTTTTTTAAACCACCATCCGTTGATAGTATCAATCTGACCGGAAGTTTGCAGAAAGTTTACCGCGCCGTTCATTTCATCACGAGTTAACTCGGCTGCTTCAAGTTGCCTTATTAAATGAAAACCATAGGTCGCTTGAGGAGGATAGTCCAGTAATTCCAATACCTTACCACCGGCTTTGGCCAGTCGATCT
>CAZWRI010000021.1:0-2807 GCA_964636115.1 uncultured Candidatus Saccharibacteria bacterium
CAAGAAAGTATTTTATATGGGGGATTGATGAGCCCGAGAACTCTCTTGAGTTCAAAAAGGCTCAGGAAGTAGCAGACTTGTATTTTAATCGCTACTCGGCTACCACTCAGATTTTTATAACTTCTCATTCATTGGCCTTCATATTTCCTTCGGAAAAAATACAAGGAGGTACAGTATTTCGTTGTACAAAAACTGGTAATGGAGATGTTATTATATCTCCTCTCAAGTCCCTATTCGAAACTTACGATAAATTGGAGGTGGCTGACGAACTAGGAGCATTAGAGATACAGAAGCAAGTTATCGATGAGTGGCGTAAAAAGGAAGAAGAGTCTGACCAAATAACGGCTAAATTAGATAAGATAACGCGACCCATAATTTATGTCGAAGGGACAACAGATAAAGCCTATTGGGATAAAATGCTTGAGGTATTTAATATTAAGCAAAGTTGTAAGTTCGAAATCCAAGCAGTAGGACATGTTAGCGCTGATGGCAAAGAACGAGGTATGGGTGATAGTGGACTGGACAAAGTCTGGCAGCTTAGACATCAATCACCAGAAGGTAAACTAGTAATACTTTTTTATGACGTAGACTGCAATAAAACAATTGCTCGGGAGGGAGACGTGGTGACCTATTGTCCACCAGCAATAAGCGGCCAGCTTTATCAAACAGGTATTGAGCACCTGATCAATTTTCCTGATAATTTTCCTAAAGATGACTATGTAATGACGGAGAGTCGTGGTGATATAACGAAGAATATGCCTGATAAGAATAAGATTAAAACCTACGTTTTTGGGCGGGATTTAAGCATTCAAAAAGATTATCTTAAAAATTTGCATGACATAATTACAAAACTCGAGACGGATTATGCAAAATGAATGAAGATAAAGTTGAGCAAGAAGCGCTGAAAATTTTGGCCGAACAAGGCTGGACTGTTTTGAATGGACCAGAAATCGGGCCGGATGGTTCTGGTGAGCGGAAATATACAGATACGGTGCTGAGATCACGCCTGGAGTTTGCACTTGCAAAAATAAATCCTGTTGACCTGCACGAAACTATTGAAACAGCCGCCGCAAAAATCGTGCGCTCCACGGGACCAAATATGCTTTTAGATAATTATCATTTCCATCAACTATTGGTTAATGGAGTCGACGTAGAGGCTAGAGTACCCGGTGGAGATGAAATTAGAACTGTAAATGTAAAACTTTTTGATTTTGATAATCTAGAGAACAACGAGTTTGTAGCAGTTAATCAATTAACTGTTATGCAAGATGATTTTCATCGCCGCCCAGACATCGTACTGTTTGTAAATGGTTTACCGTTAGCTTGCATAGAGATTAAAGACCCAACTGACCCAACCACAGATATCAAAAAAGCATACGATCAACTGCAGACTTACAAATCTGAAATTACATCCTTTTTCCGCTTTAATGAAATCTTAGTAATTACTGATGGACTGGATGCAGAAGCTGGCACAATTAGCGCCGACTTTGAACGATTTACCGCATGGAAAACTATAGACGGCGAAAAAGAACACGCCGGCGTGCCTATGATGGAAGTTTTGCTAAAAGGCATGTTCGCTAAAGATAGAGTCCTAGATATTGTCCGTAACTTTATTGTCTTTGAGCGTGAAGGCCAGACCGACGAATCTATAGTTAAAAAACTGGCCGGCTACCACCAATACTGGGCGGTTAACAAAGCATTGGCAGCGGCTGAAAGAGCCATGAATGGCAATCACAAAATTGGAGTAGTTTGGCATACCCAAGGTTCGGGCAAGAGTTTAACCATGGCATTCCTGGCTGGCAAGTCAATCCTGGACGATAAAAAGCAGTTTAATAACCCGACAATTGTGGTTGTGACGGATAGAAATGACCTGGATGATCAGTTATATGGAACATTCGCGGGCTGTAAGGACCTGCTGCGGCAAACACCGCAGCAGGCCGAAAGCCGCAATAATTTGCAAGAATTATTGCGGCGAGAATCCGGTGGCGTAATCTTTACCACCAATGCTAAGTTCTTCCCGGAAGATGGCAAAGATTTTCCGTTACTAAGTGACCGAAAAAATATTATTGTGATGGCCGATGAAGCCCATCGCAGCCAGTACAACTTTATTGACGGCTTTGCCCGGCACATCCGCGACGCTTTGCCAAATGCTAACTTTATTGGCTTTACCGGCACGCCGATTGAACAGGAAGATAAAAATACGCCAGCAGTATTCGGTGACTACATAGACGTTTATGACATTGAACAATCCGTCGCAGATAAGTCTACGGTGCCGATCTATTACGAATCACGCTTAATTGATTTGGATATTGATGCTGATATGCGGGCCACTATTGATCACGATTTTGACGAGCTAACCAAAGGTGAGGAGCTGACTCGGCAGGAAGAGTTAAAGGGCAAATGGGCCCAGGCAGAAGCAATTGTTGGTAATAAGAAACGAATTGAGCGCATTGCTCAGGACATAGTGGAGCATTTTGAAAATCGTTTAGGTGCCATGGACGGCAAAGGAATGGTTGTGACGATGAGCCGCAGAATTGCCGTGGAACTTTACAACGCGATCGTTGAAATCCGGCCAGAGTGGTACAACGCAAACGATAAAGAAGGGTTCGTAAAGGTTGTAATGTCCGGTTCGGCTACGGATCCAGTTGAATGGCAGCAACATATCCGCAACAAAGAAAAGCGCCGCGAGCTTGCCGAACACATGAAGAAGGCCGACTCGCCATTGAAGCTTGTGATAGTGTGCGATATGTGGCTGACAGGCTTTGATGCTCCAGCGATGCACACCATGTATGTGGACAAGCCCATGC
>CAZWRI010000022.1:0-2978 GCA_964636115.1 uncultured Candidatus Saccharibacteria bacterium
CGGCATCCTCTTCGGCACCTTCAAGCCAGCCGCCACCTAGCGTCAGGGCCCGGCGGCAAGCAGCCGCCGGGCCCACGCCCACTCTGTCATTTTAACCGGAGCGCTCAAATCCTGTGAGCCCTGCGGTTAAAAAATAACCCTTGGGCGAGACACTTCTTTTGACAGAGATTCAACGGAAGCGCTGCCGGTTAAGTGTGTTGTGGAGATGCTAATATCTTATTTAGCAGCTCAGACAACACGCCTCCCGCGCGCGAGCGGCTCTGGAGAAAGCAAGTGGCGAGCTCTATTCTTCTAATGTTGGTCTTTCGAGTAATACGGGGTCAACGACGGCTTCGGTTTCGGCGATCTTGACCACGTCTTTGTCGATTTTGCCCAGTTCTTTGTAGGTGGTGTTGAAGTGACCCACGGTGGCACCTAAGCTGGCACCTAGTTTTTGCATGTAGCCGTTATGCGCTAGCAGATGTTTGCTGAGCTGTTCGATGTTTTTGCGAATTTTCTCGGTGTCTTTATGGATTTCGCTGCTGCGTAAAACCTGTGACACGATCTGGAGATGCGCCGCAAGGGTGCTTGGTCCCACGATGGTCACCTTTTTATCCTTAACGGCGTATTCTAATAGATTGCGACCGGACACGCCAGCGGTGCCGACTTTGTTGGCCAGCAGGTCGTAATAAATCGCCTCTGACGGAATGAACATCAGCGCCTGGTCCAAGGTGCCTTTGCCCGGCAAGATATATTTGGCCGTCTCGTCAATCCGGCGCTTTAGGTCTTCTTTGAACGCCCTTTCAAAACCGTCGCGTTCTTCCGGCTTACAGTCAATCAGGCGATTATAGTTTTCTAGGCTGAATTTGCTGTCTATTGGCAGGAGCTTGTCTTCTAGTTTGATTACCGCGTCAACCACCAGACCGGTGCCCATTCGGTATTGAAGTTCATAAGCGCCCGGCGGCAGAAGATTTTTGAGAATCTGCTCCAGGTAATATTCGCCGAGCACGCCGCGCTGCTTGGGATTCTGCAGTACGTTTTGCAGCGTTTTAAGCTCGGCTGCTACGTCGCCGACCGATTTGTTGGTACGGTCCAGTTCCGTCAGTTTTTCCGTAACGTCTCTGATAATCTTAGCGCTGGCCTGGAACTGGACCTGCATCTGTTTATTGCTAGCGCCCATCTGTTCGGTTAGCTGCTTTTGCAAGCCCTGTTGCAGCTCACCCATTGATTTGGTCAGCTCGACCATATCGGCCTTAAGCAGCATTGTCGCTTCCGAGCTGCCTTCTGGCTGTTTTTGCATCCGCAAAAACAGCCAGGCAAACGCCCCGGCCATCGCCACTAATAAAACCGCCAAAATAATAACCACCGCGATCATAGTTTTATTATACCCTCCATTAACCGACGATGCTGACCGTGGTGCCGGCTGGAGCCCAATCGTAGAGCCATCGCATGGCGGCCAGGGGCATTTCCACGCAGCCGTGGCTGCCGTGTTTAGCGGCGGTTGACGGCGCATTGATGTCTATGTTGCCAAAGTCCGAATCAGCCCGGCCGTTGGCGCCGTTAGCGGTCTGGGTCAGGTCGTGGAAACCGTAAGCGCCGTATTGGTTGTACAAAAACGGCATCCAGTAGTTCACAAAGTCGTCCCAGCTGCCGGTAGCGTCCGAGCCTTTTAGATACTGGTCGGTTAATTTACCGGTAATCTTGTAGGTACCTTTGGGTGTCAGATCGGCCGGATAAAGTTCCATGCCCGTAATGACCGCGTTGCCGTGGACAAGCCTGGTGCCCTGGCAAGCCCATAAATGCTGAGCCTTTATACTCACGATCACCGCCTTGTCCAATTTATTGCCCCCACAATGGTTAACAGCCTGTTTTGCTTTGGACACGGCCGCCTGGGCAGCCTGGCTAGCGGTGGAGGTGCTGTCTTTGACTTGGCTGACCGTAGTCTGACGTTGGTCGCGATAAACAAACAGACCAACGGCAGCGATCACAAAGACCAGGACGATGGCTTTAATTTTGAACATCAACACCTATTATAGCCTAGGTAAAGCGAGTAACCAGAAACAGGAAAATAACGCCGCCCACCGTAAGTCCAAAAGAGGACAATGGATTCTTCTTGGAGTGGGCCATGGGCAAAAGGTTGCTGGCGGCGATGTAAAGGATGAAGCCGGCAAAAAAGCCCAGATAAACGGCTAAAACTTTTTCAGACAGGTCAAACAGCAGGCTGAGCAGACCACCGACTATCGGCATCACCACGACTATGCCCAGCCAGCCCTTGATGTGGCTCAATTTATTCTTGTGAAAAACCATGAAGGTAGTGGTGTCAAAGCCGTCGGCAAACCGATGCCCTACGACTGCCAGTGCCACTGCCAGACCGACTGCCGAACTAACCTGGAAGGCCACGCCGATACTCAGGCCATCCATGAAGCTATGACCGGTCAAGGCGACCGCCCTGGCCGTGCCTAGGCGTGGATGACGGTGCGGCAGATAAGCATCCTCTGACGATTCATGTAGCGGCATAAGCCTTTCAAATAAATGGAAGGTCAGAAACCCGACGGTCATGGCAATCATTGGATAAACAGGGTCCAGGTTCTGGTTTCTAACAATGTCGAAAATCTCCGGCAGCAAGTCGAAGGTTACCAGCCCCAACACCAGGCCGGCCGTCAACGCTAAGGCCTTGTTGAGCCAATGGCGGCTTTTTAAGGCCGTCAGCCCGCCGGCCAGAGCCGCGGCCGAAGCCGCGAAGGTAAACAAAAAGACTTCCATAAGTACTATCCTAGTCAGGCGTTAAATATTTTGCAAATTTGTCGCAATTTTATATAATTTTGTCATGCATCACGACACTCTTAAAGCCATCCTAAAACAGGAGGGCTCCAGCCTGACCAAGCCCCGCAAGATAATTTTTGACCTCCTGCTCAACCAGGAACCCCAAAGCATGCAGGTGCTGGCGCGGCGCGCGGCCGACAAAGTCGACCGCGCGACCGTTTACCGTACGATCGAGC
>CAZWRI010000023.1:0-2023 GCA_964636115.1 uncultured Candidatus Saccharibacteria bacterium
AACTGGAGGGCACCATCCGGAGCCACGGTGTGCACGCCGCCGGCGTGGTGATCGCTCCCGAGGAAATCGTGGAGTACACGCCGCTGGAAGTCGCCCAAAAAGGTAGCATAGCCACCCAATACTCAATGGGACCGATAGAAGAATTGGGTCTGCTTAAAATGGACTTCTTAGGTCTATCCAACCTGACAATCCTGAACAACGCTTTGCGCATAGTGCGTAAAGTTTACAACAAAGACATCGAGCTAAGTGACATCCCCAACGACGACGACAAGGTCTTCGCCTTGTTCCGGGCTGGTGACACCACCGGAGTGTTCCAGTTTGAATCGGCCGGCATGAAGCGCTACCTTAAAGAGCTCAAGCCCACTGAGTTCGCCGATCTTATCGCCATGAACGCCCTGTACCGCCCGGGTCCGATGGAGCAGATACCGGCGTTCATCAAAGGTAAGAATAACCCTGGCTCCATCAAGTTCCTGCACGACTCCTTGAAGCCGGTGCTGGAGGAAACCTACGGAGTTATCGTTTACCAGGAGAACATCATCCAGCTACTGCAGTTGGTGGCTGGTTACACGCCTGGCGAGGCCGACCTGGTGCGCAAAGCCATAGGTAAGAAAAAGCGCGACATCATGCGCGCCGAAGAACCTAAATTCATCGACGGTTGCGTTAAACAGGGACTAACCAAAACGCAGGCCAGGGAACTGTGGGACCTCATCCAGCCATTCGCCGATTATTCGTTCAACAAAGCCCACGCGACTTGCTACGCTCAGATTGCCTATTGGACGGCTTATTTAAAGGCGCATTATCCGGCGGCTTTCATGGCGGCGTTGATGACCAGTGACTACGACGACACCGATCGTCTGGCAATCGAGATTACCGAATGCAAACACATGGGGATAGAGGTGTTGCCGCCCGACGTTAACGAGTCCTTTCACGAATTCGCCGTGGTGCCAGGGGAGGACAAGGTCCGATTTGGCCTGGACGCCATAAAGAACGTTGGGCACGGCGCCGCCGAGGAAATACTGCGCGCCCGCCAGGAACTCGGCGGCGCCTTCAACTCCATTGAAGAATTCTGCGCCAGCGTGAACGTCAGCGTGGTTAATCGCAAAGCCCTGGAAAGCTTGGTCAAGGCCGGAGCGCTTGACCGCTTTGCCAACCGCAGCCTGTTAGTAAATAACGTAGATAATATCTTGGCCATGTCTAACCGGCTTCAGAAATCCGCTAATTCGGGCCAGGTAGATCTGTTCGGCGAAGGCGGGTCCGAGTCGCCTATGGCTCCCCGTCTGACTTTAGACCAGAACCTGCCGGAAATACCGGATACCGAGCTTTTGGCCTGGGAGCGCGAACTGATCGGTCTTTATCTAAGTCAACATCCTCTGCAGGCCTACGGCCGCGCTCTGGCCACCCGGACGGTAGCTATTAGGAACCTTAATCCCTCAATGGACGGCCGAACGGTGACGGTCGGTGGTTCGATAACCGGTCTGCGCGAAATCACCACGAAGAACGGCGCCAAAATGGCGTTCGTCCAGTTAGCTGATTTAAGCGGTGAACTGGAGCTAGTGGTTTTTCCACGGACTTTCGCGGCCTCCGCGGATATCTGGCAAAGAGACAAGGTCATCGTGGCCACCGGCCGTTTGGGCCGGGGCCGCGGCCGAGGAAGCACTGGCGATTCGGAGCTCAAGGTTCTGGTGGACCAGGCGTCAATATTGTCCCCAAGTTCGGATTCCCGGAAGAGTGAGCCCGCCTCGTCGGTACCACGGTCTGGCACCACCAGTCTTCAGAAGCGGTTATACATCCGTTTGGAAAACAGCCAGGACCAAAGTACGCTTATGACTCTTAAAGAAAAACTCGACGGTTATAAAGGGGGAACGGAAGTGGTCTTGGTGACCGGGGGCTCCCAGGACAAGCAAGCTATCAAATTACCGCAGACGATCGACGTCAACGAAGAAAGCCTAAGGGATCTGGCGGCGGTGTTTGGCGCCACCAACGTGGTGGTGCGTTAAAAATACTTGACTAGTCAAGTATTTTT
>CAZWRI010000024.1:0-1900 GCA_964636115.1 uncultured Candidatus Saccharibacteria bacterium
CGGGCTCCACGGGCCCGGATCAAGGCCGGTAGTGCCCACTCATTTTTTAGAGACGGAGCGTTAATTTTATTCAATCCCGGGCCGGACAGCGAACTTTGCTCCATGCCTAACAGTTGAGCCGATAATTAAAATAGACGGCCACGCATGCCACGCCCAACGGCCCAAGCCGGGGCGTACGCTCCGCCAGCCGGCATTTAGGCATAGACTTTGTAACGCGACAGTCATTAAAGCGGCTTGGTCCGTCCGGATTCTGTCTGCCAAGGTGTTTAACAGATACCAGGCCCTCTATTACCAGGGGCATCTGGTCTAAAATCGCCATTTGGAGGCCTAATTTACTATATTCATCTTGCTGGGCGGCTAGTTAGCACCCCACGCTCAGGCGCCAAGCGGCCTGGTACTTAACTATCCAATGCCTAATTGGCCGAATGCTCCTGGCCTAGGGCGCGCAAGCCGGAGCCCTGCCCGCTCCGGCTTGCCGGGAGCAGCGTTATGGCTGCTTTTGGACCGCCAATAGAGCTCTGCGCGGCTGATTTGGACAAGCGGTTGCTAAAAGTTATACACAGCTTTCTTATAAAAAGCATAAAAATCTTGTTGACATGGAAAATGGCTATTTATAAGATGTTATCAGCACCTGAGCACAAAAAGTACTCAAGGGCTCAAAAACAAAAAGTCTTTGAAACAACCGCTTCTCGCAAGCGGTTGTTCCATCAAAAAGGCTAATAAACAAACAGCCCACTAACAAACCCCGCAGTAGACTTTCGCGACTATCCGCGATCCCGCGGATACACGACGAAGTCACGCGAAAGCTCACTGCAGGGAAACCTCCAAACTCCAACAAACGCGCAAAGTCACCCGCCCAAAAAGGCGGGTGCTTTGTTTATGTAAACGCTAGCAATTTTCTTTGCGTCTAGGCAGTGGGAAAATTGGCTTATGACGCGGAGTATCATCGACTACTCTGGCAACGCCGCCGCCTACGTGGACGTGCAGTGCCACATCACCAACGGCCTGCCGGCCGTAATCATCATTGGCTACGCCTCCAAGGCCGTGGACGAGGCCAAGGAGCGCCTGCGGGCCAGCTTTGCCAACTGCGCCATCCAGCTGCCCAAAAAGCGCGTTACCCTTAATTTGTCGCCAGCCGACGTACCCAAAAAAGACGCCACCAGCCTGGACCTGGCTATGGCCGTAGCCATTCTGGCCCAATCTAAACAGATTGAAACGCCAGGGCTGGACAAGATGGTCTTTTTGGGCGAATTAAGCCTGGATGGCTCGCTGAATGCCATCAGGGGCCTGATTGGCCGGCTACTTTTTGCCAAAGACAAGGCCGCCACTACCTTCTATGTCCCGCAGGCCAACTTGGATCAGGCTCTGCTGGTGCCGGGATTGACCCTGAAGCCAGCGGCTAATCTGCGCGACGTCTATCTGGATCTGAGCGGTACCTTGAAGCTTAAGAGTGTTAAGACCGGTCGCGGACGGGTCACGCGGCCGGCTATCCGACCAGAGATTATCG
Source organism: uncultured Candidatus Saccharibacteria bacterium (assembly GCA_964636115.1). Classification (GTDB taxonomy): domain Bacteria; phylum Patescibacteriota; class Saccharimonadia; order Saccharimonadales; family UBA10212; genus CAYUUT01. Next base: position 1,508 of record CAZWRI010000024.1, read on the forward strand.
ATTTTTCAGAGATAGCCGGCCAGCCGATCGCCAAACGCGCCCTGGAAATCGCCGCCGCCGGGCACCACAATATCCTGCTGCACGGTCCGCCGGGCACCGGTAAGACCATGCTGGCGCGGGCCATGTGCGGTATCCTGCCCGACCTGGAACACTCCGAGGTCTTAGAGATAACCCACCTGCATTCCCTGGGCAACGGCTTTACGGACATTATCTCCAGCCGGCCTTTCCGGGCACCCCACCATACCGCCAGCACCATGGCTTTGGTAGGTGGCGGCCAGAACCCCAAGCCCGGCGAGGCCTCCCTGGCTCACAGGGGAGTCTTATTCTTAGACGAGCTACCCGAATTTAGCCATGGCGCGCTGGAAGCTCTGCGCCAGCCGCTGGAAGACGGCA
>CAZWRI010000025.1:0-8794 GCA_964636115.1 uncultured Candidatus Saccharibacteria bacterium
TATTGCCAGTACTTACCCCAGTTTGCTGGTCAACGTAAGGTACGGCGCAGCGTTTGCAGGGACGCACTACGTGCGCCAGCATCCGGCCTACTTGGATGCGGCGCCAAGAGTCTTCCTCGAACGGCTCCAAATCCTCGCCACCTACGACCAGGTTAGGTCGGAACCGGTCCATGGGGATCGGGTCGGCGCCGGTTTCTGCCGCCATCACCCTGTTGAAAGCATCCAGTGAGGCCTGGCTGGCCAAAAGCATCTGGAAAGCGTCGGCAAAAGCGGTCTGGTTAGTGGCATCGGGCTTACGGTAGCGGTCTTTAATCAGCCGCTGGCGGGCAGCATTGAAGATTACCAGATGAGCCGGCATCCCCAGGAACTCACTGAACCAGGCGTCAGCTTCAGAATCCACGGCCAGCGCCCTAACCGGCTTATCATGGACGAATACTACCGCCTGGTCGGCCTGGGTGGCCTCAGCCGCTTCGTGGGCCACGGTCAGCTCCTCCATGCCGGGCGCCGTGACCGCCATCTCTACGAAATTCGGTAAAGAAGTATAGATGATAGGTGTAATCGTGGCCATTTCCGGCTTTTTACGCTGGGAAATGAAGTTATTGTGCTGGTCCACTACCATGAACCGGCGATCGTCCCGTAAGCCGCGTTCGGTGACGTCCGCGCTTTCCAGACGGACCCCGGCACAGGATTTGATCGGATAGGTATAAAGGGCTTCGACCTGCATGCGATTCATGTACCATTATTATTCGCCTACCATCTGGCCTAGGCAAGCATGAGCATGATGGGATCTTTCCCAAGAGTGGTAAATAGATGTACAATTAAGATGTACAATTCAAGGAGTAAGTTATGAGCACAAAGACTATCACGGCGACCAAATTAAGAAGTAACATGGCCGCGGCGTTCGACTCCATCAGCACCGACGACGTGCTGATCGTCACCCGCCGCGGCCACAAAGAGCGAGCCATTATAGACCTGGACAAGTTCGAGGATTTGCTGGCGGCCAGCGACCCGGAATTCCTTAAGTCGATTAAGAAAGCCCGCGCCGAATATCAGAGTGGCGACACTTTCAGCCTGGACGAAGCTTTCGGGAATATCTGATGCAGCAGCTAACGACCATCGTGGTGACCAAGAGTGCCTACGACGACCTGGTCAAGATCGACGCCGCCACCCGGCGACGGATGAAAAACAAGATTACCGATTACATGGTGATGGATAATCCCCTGCAGTACGCCGTAAAATTGCCCAACCCCGCCCTGGGGACCTACCGCTGGAACATCGGTGACTACCGCCTGTATTTTGACGTTGATAAGCAGAACGTGGTTATCTTGCGCGTGGTCCACCACCGCTCGTTCTACCGATAAGCCGCCGGCTGACAAAAAACTCCTCTGATATGAGGAGTTTTTTGTCAGCCAGATTATCTGTAAGCCGGGTTCTGTCGAGGCTAGTTATCTATCTAGGCCTATCGTTGCCAATAGGCTCGAGCGGTTCAACGATAGCGTGACAGGCTGTCCAGTAGCTATCTCCTTGCAGCAGGCAGGGTTTACCTCCCCCTACGGTCACCCGTAGCGGCTGTGGGCTCTTACCCCACTCGTTTCACCATTTCCTTGGCCCGTAAAGGCCGCGGTTGTGTCGTTTCTGTGGCACTTTCCCTAGGGTTGCCCCCGGTCGCCGTTAGCGACTGCCTTTGCCATGTGCTGCCCGGACTTTCCTCGTGCTAAAAGCACGCAACTAGCTGATAATCTGAGCTAAAAGTTATTATAGCATAAACAGTTAAATTATTGAAGCGTACTTATGGTTTGCTCTTGCCGGTGGTGGTGGCCGTCCGGCCGATCACGTTAAGTAAGATGTTGCTTCGATTCAGTTGGACGGACTCCCGTTCCAACTGCTGACGCCACGCCTCCAGATCACTCTCCGAAGGGGTTAAATCAACCGGACGGCTATATTCAGCGGGTGGTTGTACGACTTTGCTTTTCTCCGTCATCCCTTAAAGTATATCCTAAGGCCATATTCTCCTGCCAGCTCTCTGCCGCCGCCGTGGACAAGGCGCTTCTGCTTGCAGAAGCGCCAACTACTCTTATAATTTCTGGCATGGAATCCAGATTACCCGAAAACGGCCTGATGGCCGTGGAGTTGGTGGACCGGCTGATAGAAGACGGCATTGTAAGCGCTCGGCAAGGCTTGGAAGGCCATAAGCTGGACGGGGCGTTGGAAGGTTTCGAACTGGCTCGCAACCTGCCCGCCACCTACGAGGACTTTGACTGGACCGTCTCCGAACGTGAACGGGCTGAACGGGAAATGATAATCAGCAGGCACGACGGTTCAAGCCGCGAGGCCTATTGGCGTCACCGTTACGGCACGCTGCAGTTGGAAATGATCCGCAACGTGCTTTTAGTTGCCAAGTTCCAGGCTGGTGAACCTATGCCACCCAATACCCCTATTTCCGGGCGGGCGGTCATGCGCTACGCGGCCATCGTAGGCGTCAGCGACGAAACAAGGCCTTAACGGCCTTCTTGTTCGTCCAGGATCCGGTTGACTTCGCCGTCGGCGATTTTATTAAGTTCGCGCGGCACGTAAGTAAAGCTGACGCGCTCAAATGAATCGGCCAGTTCCTTGGCCTGCTGGTGCAGCGGCGCCAATTCCTGGTTCTTGACTTTGTATAAACCTTTCATCTGGTTGACTACCAGTTGGCTGTCAGAAAGCAGACTAACCTTATCAATGCCGAGCTCCCGGGCTCGCTCCAGACCACGGATAAAGCCATAGTATTCCGCCTGGTTGTTAGTGGCCATTCCAAGATACTGGCCAGACTTTTCTACAACACTATCATCCATTTTACAGATGACAAAAGCAGCCGCCGAATGTCCTGGGTTCCCACGCGAACCACCGTCGGTATACAGCTTGGCCTGCTCTAAAAGCATGCCGCCAGACGGCAGATCGCCGTTCGTTGGCCGGAATTCAAAACGCACGATCTTGACCGTGTCGCCCAAGTCGACTCGCGGGCCATAGTACTTCTGATAGACCTCCAGGACTTCATCCATGGAAGCGAATTGCCGATGGCCCTGCATGTCCTGGGCGGTGACCGCGCCCAGCTTCTTTTCTACGACTTCCGTAACGGTGGCTTCGCCGATAACTTTCCAGCTCTGGGGGTCGCCGCCCTGCACCTTGTCTACGATTTTGACATGGTCGTCCACCGACAAATCTTTGTCATCAAAGAGACGCCAGGTAGTGTTCTTATGGCCGGAGAGGATTTCTTGGGCATCCTGGTGATCGAATTTGAGCGTCTTCACCACCCTATGATAACAGAGACAATCCTAAGCAAAGATGATAAAAAGGATGATAAGCAATATCAGTAAGCCAATTCCGGTCCAGACCGCTATCTGGAGCGCACTGTGACCTTTTGAGGGGCTATGTGACGATTCATGAATCTCCTGATCGGCAGTGGTGTCCGTCGCCGAAGGGCCCCCAGAGGACGCTTGATCCTGATCGACAACCGCGTTTAGATCAGTTACGATCTGATCCAGAGATGAGTCTGAGACACCGGACGAGCCCTTATCCTGCCCAGTCTCACCTGCGCCGGTCTCACCGCCTGATTCGCCGCCGGTATCGCCATCGCCGCCACTATCGGGAGTATGGCTGTCACCGATAGCCTGCCACGCCAGGACCGGATAGTCATCGTCCAAGGTGTGCCAGGTACCCACAAAATCCCATTGGTCGAACGGCGGATCCGTCCAGTTGCCCAGGAAGTAGTCAGGCGCCGGTGATCCATCAGTGTTTACCGCCGTGCAGCCACTGGGATCATCCGCGTGGGTAAAACAGCTGTCCGTACCGGCCAGCTGGGCGTCAAACAGGCTGTTGGTAACCGTCGTGGTATGGGAGTTACGGATCAGACCGGCATAGCCGGCGGTGCCGGATACGGAAATGCTACTGGCCGAAAAACTGTTGTTTATGAGCGAGTGGCTGGTTTCCGCCACCAGGCCACCGGCTTCGTTGCCGTCTTGCAAATCTATGGCTCCGGACGAGTAGACGTTGGCAAGGGTGGGCGTGCCATGGGATAGCTCGTACATCGCACCCACGGCGCCGCCTATGCTCGCGCCGCCATCGGGGGCTGAATAGATATCCGCCTGGGAATACGAATTACTGACGGAGCTGCCGTCCATCATGAAGCCGACCAGACCACCAACTGATTCCAGATCACTGTCACCGCCGTCCCCAACCACTCCTCCCAGCTCGCCGGTGACGTAGCTATTGCTGATATTAATCCCGCCAAAGTCGGTTGAACCGATAGTCGCGCCCACCAGACCGCCGGCGCCGGCCAGGGGCAGACCGAATTCACTGGCGCCGGTGTTACCCCCAATTTCAACGTCGGCGGAAACATTGCTGATGGTACCGGCAATATAGATCAGCCCTACGACGCCGCCCGTGAAGTTACCGCCGTTTATTTCGGCTTGTAGGTGCAGGTTGGACACGCTGCCGATTGCCAGCGTACCAAACAGGCCGACTTCGTCCTCTTCGGGACGGTCGATGTAAAGGTCGCTTATAGTGTGGCCCTGCCCGTCCAAAGTACCCACGAAGGCGATCTCGTCCATCAGATCGTCGCCAATAGGCTGGAAGCCGGCGCCATCGTTCCAGTCATAGGTATCCGAACAATCGATGTCGTTGGCCAGCGTGTAATGGCCGTCCAGGTCGTTTTTGATGTCCTGGAGTTCGTAGCAGTCGGTAATGTTATAAGTCTGGTCGCCAAAGTAAATACCATCCACTTCCGCGTAGTCACTGGGACCGCTGTCGGAAACCGCCGCTACCCGGAAATCATAGCGATGATTCAGCGTGAAGGTGGTGCCGTTGTCATGGTCGTGATACACGGTATCGGTACTGTTGGTGTCCAAGGTGTTGGCCCAATCGTCGGTCCCGGTGGGACGCCACTGGATACGGTAGTCCGTAACCGGGTTGTCGCCCTCGCTGGCAGGCGCGGTCCAATTAAGGTTGACGTCGATGTTGCCGCCGTCATAGACCGCGGTCAGACCAGTGACCGGGTCGGGTGGAGTGCCCACGGTATAAAAGTCAGTTTCAGTAAAACTACCTCTGCCAGCCAGGTTCATGGCCGCCACCCGGAATTTGACCACTGAGCCATTGCCATAACCGGTTCCAAGGTCTGGATAAGGTGTATTTGACAGGTAAGTCCAATCACTATCGCCCTGCTCCATGACGTCGACTTCGTAGCTGGTGACAGGCGCGCCACCATCGCTGACCGGATCATCCCACTCCAGCCCGATGCTAGTATGGGTATTGTTAACCGTTAAGTTTGTTACAACGCCTGGCGTGGACATGGACATAGAGGGATCTAGCCCCTGCAAGGTGGGATAGTCCCACCACTCCTGCCAAGTGTTGTCAAAATCCCAACTACTCAAAGGCTGATTGGTGTCGTTCTGATAGAAGTAGGACGGATCACTTCCGCCGCTATTTATAGCCGTGCAGCCACTGGCGCCGCTACCGCCTACGCAGTTGGTGCTACCGTTGTTGGTAGCGTCAAAGTAGTCCTGACTTAGAAGAGGCACCGTATCGGCCTGACCAACTATCGCTGAAGCGCCACCGGTATCCGCGCTACTAAAACTACTTCCAATGCTTATGGAGTGCGAACCGGTAGTGTTACCTATAAGTCCACCGGTATGGGTCGAACCACTGACCGTCCCGGCGGCATAAGAGCTACTCACGCCCACCTCGCTACTCTGCGCCCACAACCGACCTATCAGGCCACCCGCCACGCCGGTAGCGGTGACCGTGGCGTTGGCGTAGGAATTATCGATCGTACTGTCGGCACTATCGGACACCAAGCCGCCCGCCCAGGCAGTCGTGGCGGTAACGTCCCCGGTAAACCTTGCCTTAGTCACGCTGCCACTATACAAGTTCCCTACCAGCCCGCCCACGTCAATCTGGCCGCTGATGCTGCCGCTGGCAGCCACGTGAGTGATGGTAGCGCCGTTGGTGGCACCGGCTAAGCCACCTAGGTAGTAACGGCCGGTAACCGATTCGTCGGCAAGCCGCAGGTCTTTGACCGTTCCACCGGAGCCGATCAGGGCGAACAGGCCCTGATAATCATTGCTTGGCCGGTTAATCGACAGGCCCGTTATAACGAATCCCGCCCCGTCCAGCACGCCCTGGAAGCCATCGCTTAAATTGCTGGAACTGATGGGCTGGAAGCCGGCACCGCCGTTCCAGTTAGCGGAATCAGAACAATTGATGTCGGCGAATAACTGGTAGTAGGCCGTAAGGTCGTCGTCAACGTTCTCCAGTTGGTCGCAGTTGGTAATAAGGTAGGGGCTGTCGATCGTACCGCCGCCGGAAAGAGCGGCGGCCTGACGGGACCCCAGCGTCAATAGCGGCGCCGCTATTGCCAAGGTGTAAGCACTGAGAGCTAAAAAATAGAAAGCCCGGCGGCCTGACGCTTTCATCGCTTAATCCTTGGCCTCTTTTTGGTGCCGGCAAGTAGGGCCAGGATTACCACAATTACTGCCCCGGTTACCCAGTACCAATCGTGGCTGCCATGGCCGGGCGAATTAACGCTTTGGGCGGAAGTCGGGGCAACGGCCGGCGGGCCGATTTGGCTGAAAGTCACGTCCGTCAGGCCGCTGCCTATGGAGTTGACCATGATCTTCATAACCTGCTTGCCATCCAAACTGATAATCTTGCTCTGGCCAACGCCGATGGTCACGTCAAACGGCGTGGAAGCGATGGTGAAGGTTACGGAATGGGCGTTGATCAATTTGATGGTAGCGGTGTGGTGCTCGATAACGCCGTGGTTAATCACGTCAAAATGGATCACCTGACCCACGCCCAGGCCGAAGAACTCATGGCCAGAACCACCGGTATAGTCACTAAAGTCTTCAAGTACGATGTCCCCGGACGAACCGTCGCCGGCGGCGTTCAGGTCCGTAATGACTTGGTCCAGTGGGCCTTTGGCCTTTTGGCCGCCGGAATGGCTCGATCCGCCGCTAGTACCGCCGCTGTCCCCGCCGTCGCCATCATCACCGGAAGCTGGGTGGTCTATTTCCCATGCCAGTACCGGATAATCACCAGTTACAGAGGACCAGTCAGTATCAAAATTCCAGCCATCCATTGGCGCCTGGGAGGCCACGTCGTCGCCCTTGAATATATCCGGCTGACTGCCGTCCATGTCCAGGCCCGTACAGCCCACGACGTCTTCCGGAGCTTTGTTGCCATAGCAAGACAAATCGTCGCCAATACTCGCTAGCATCGGGCCGTTGTCGTAGTAATTGTAGCTTGGGTCCTGATCGCTGTTAAGAATTCCCACCAGATTACCAATATCGCTTTCGGTATAAGCGGTAACGTTAGCCGAACCCCAGTTATCGTAAAGGTAAGAATGGCCGTCGGCTTCGCCTACCAGGCCACCAAGTTCGCCGCTGGCCAGGATTACGGCTGCCGCGTAGGTTTTTTCGATTGTAGCGTTATTATCAATTACGCCCACCAGGCCACCCACTTCGCCCGTATGGGAGCTATCCAGCTGCAAAGTAGCACGCGAATAGCTATTGCTTATGCTGGTGCGGTCTGCCATGTACCCTGCCAGGCCGCCCATGTACGGATCATCCCCCGTGCCGCTGATTTGAAGATCGGTAGTGCTGGAATCAGCAATATATGTATTATTGGCCATGTCACCCACCAGGCCGCCGATGTCTGAGTCATCGTAAGAAGTACTGATATTAACCGAGCTGTGAACCTGGGAAATGCTGGAACTCTGGCTCATATCGCCGGCCACCGCTCCGCCATGGTAGCCAGACACCTGGCCAGTCAACCTTAGATCCCGGACCTGGGCATAGCCGGACAAGCTCCAGAACAGGCCAGTATTACTGCTACTAACGATGTTGATATTGCTGATGGTGTGATAGTTGCCTTCCAGAGTACCGGTGAAAGCATCGTGGCCGTCATTGGTAATGGGCGACATTTCCGTGCCGGAACAGTCGATATTGTTATCCAGGATGTAATTGGCGGTTAAGTCGTCACCAATAGCTTCCAGGCCGGCGCAGGTAGTAATGTGGATGGTGGCAATTACCGGTGCTGGGGGCGGGTCAATCCCTTGAAAAGTCGGGTAATAGTCGGTGTTGGTTTGCCAAAGACCATCAAAGTCCCACCAGTCTAGGGGCGGATTGGAGCTGTTGTTTTTAAAATAATTAGGAGCCGGATCATCCGGTGTATCAACGCCCGTGCAGCCACCCAAGTCGTCGCCGGTGCGATCACACGAAGACTGTCCGGTTTTTACTACATCCCAATAGACATAATTTAACGATTCATCTCCTTGAATCACCCCTATTACTCCGCCTTCGTTGTCACTACCGCCTCCATCATTTATAAGGTGGCTAGTAGTAAAGCTGGCATCTATTTCGCTGCCCCCGGCTAAGCCCACTAGGCCACCGGCGGCGGTGCCTTCCGACACATGCACGTCTCCGCTGGAGTAAGAACCGGCAATAACCGGAGCCGCGTCACCGCCCCAGGCTTGCGCGCCTACCAAGCCGCCAACCACCATTTCCTGGTCATTGTTAATCCCCGCCGTTACCATACCTGTTGAATAGGAGTTGTCGATTTCACCGCCGTCCAGCATGCCGCCGGCTATGCCACCAATAGACTCAAACAGGAAACCGCCGCTGCCCACATCCCCCGTAACTGTACCCTCAAAAACGCACTCTTCTATCTGGCCGCCAAAATAAAGGGTGCCGGCAATGCCGCCCACGCCGGAAAAGCCATCAAAGCCACCACCCGTGCCAACGCCATGCACGTCTACTTTGGAAAT
>CAZWRI010000026.1:0-6306 GCA_964636115.1 uncultured Candidatus Saccharibacteria bacterium
CGTTCGGTCCGAACGTAGAGGCGTTCGCCCAAAGAGTTACCACCGGTGATTCCTTCAACCTGCTAATCCTCTCGGACTTAACGGGCAGCGCCAATGGTTACTCCGTTACCGTCGGTTATCCGTCCTCCGATTCTTTCCTAATCGGTCGGACTGATTCAGGTAGCGCAACCACTATTGCTACATATAGCCAGACTGTCGCGGCCGGTGACTGGTTCTCGATAGTCAGGAATGGTACGGCTGTAGAAGCCTGGTACATGGCCGATGGCGGTTCCTGGACCATGCTTGGTTCGGTAACTGACAGCACATATACCATGTCCAGCTCCTACCTGGTCTTGGAGGTTTACGGTACTGCCGGGTCATACGATAACTTTGGCGGCGGTACCATCGCCGGCGGAGGAGGGAGCGGCTATGGGCAATCGGCTACCGGCACCAGCGGCCCGGCGTCCAGCCAAGATGTAACTTTATCGTCTGATGTAGCCGTAGGCGATTTGATCATCGTGGTGACCATGGAGTGGACATTGAGCGCCGGCGAGGTCGTCCCAACCGTTACAGACTCTTTGGGCAATACTTATCACGAGTCGCCCGGCAACGCCGTGGCCGACGGTTATGGTGGATTCCTGCGTGCCTGGTACACCAAATCTACATCTGCCGGTTCGCTGACAGTTCACGCTAACTTCGGCGCGAGCCGGGACTACTTGAGCGTGCTTGTCTCCACGGCGACCGGCTTTGACGTCCTGGACCACGCGCACGCTCAATTCACCGATTATCCGGCCGGCGCCACTGTCTCCCCCGGGAGCATAACCACCACCGCTGACGGCGACTACCTCTTCTCATTTGCCCAAAATGATAATGGCGACACGCCCACGGTCACACCGCCGTCCGGCTTTACCGGCCGGCAGACAACAGGCGCGGGAGCCTGGTGGACCTCTGACGAAATCCAGTCGTCTGCCGGGACGGTGAATGGTTCCATTGGTAGCAGCATATCTTCCACGTCATGGATCGTCGGCATCATGGCGTTCAAACCGACCGGGGTGGCGTCGCCGTCGGCTAGCCGGAGCCCCAGTGCCAGCCTAAGCCCCTCCGTTTCGGTGTCGCCATCGCACTCGGCCAGCGCGTCGATGTCGCCAAGTGCCAGCTCTAGCCATTCGGTTTCACCAAGCTCCAGCGCCAGCCCCAGCCCGCCACCGGCCAGCGGCGCCTCGCGCTTTTACCTGCAGAACGCCGCCATATCCGGCACTGGCCCTACAACCTGGCGCGGCAGTTGGGACACCACTGCCTCAGCCGTAACTCATAAGCTGGGCGATACCAAATCAGGCACCTCAACGACTGTCGCCGTTGCTGAAACCAATAGCACCAACAACTATGACGTAGCCCTAGGTAGGTTCGTAACCGACGCGCTTACCGGTCCCGTAACCTTTACTGCCGGCACTGACACCTGGCAGATGATCACCATGGTGAACGAAAGCAACGCCGCCGCTAACGACGTCACGCACGTCCATATTTTTGTGACGGCGGGCGATACCGACACGGTGCGAGGGACCCTGGTGTCCAATGGCGTGGCCTCACCCGCGGGAACCGAAGAATGGTCCACCACCGCTACCGGTAACCGCTATAACAATTCCAGCACCAACGCCTTTAGTAACACCGTCAGTGCCCAGACGGGTGACCGCATTGTCGTAGAAATCGGTTACCAGGCGCAAAACAGCGTGACCACCAGCTATACCGGTACCTTGCGTTACGGAGGTACAGGCGCTGATCTGACCGACGGCAGCACCACCACCACGCAGGTCGGTTGGATTGAATTCAGCGTTTCTGTTCCCAGTGCGTCGGTATCGCCTTCGAGTTCAGCATCTCCGTCGGCCAGCATGAGTCCCAGCTCCAGCAACAGCCCATCCAACAGCCCCAGCCGGTCACCCAGCGCTTCGCTGAGCGTCAGCGCGTCGTTGTCTCCTTCTTCGTCGGCATCACCTTCGGCCAGCCTGTCGCCTAGCGCGTCGTTGTCGCCCAGCGCCAGTGCCAGTCCTAGCGCAACCTTGGGGTCACCTAGCTCCAGCGTTTCCGCTTCCCGCAGCCCATCCGCGTCGTTGTCACCGTCTGCTAGTGCTAGCCGGTCGGTGTCGCCGTCGGCGAGCTTGAGTCCGTCGGCGAGCGCTAGTCACTCAGTTTCGCCGAGTGCCAGCGCGTCACCCAGTCCTGCCTTGCCCGAAGACTACACCTTGGTTCAGTCGCTCAGCCTTAACCACAACGGCTCTCCCAACAACTCATTCACCACGACGCTGACAGCAGGGAACCTGGTGATCGTAGGCGTTAACGTAGGCGACGGCAACGCGGTCACTTCGGTGTCAGACGGGGTAAACACCTGGCACCAGATTGATTCTGATTACCACGACACTACCGACGGCCAATTTTTCTCGTGGTGGTACACCATCGTATCGACAACTCAGAGCACCACAGTCACTCTAAATAGCACCGGTATCCAAGCTCAAACTGCCGTCCTGTCTGAATTTTCAACCAATCTGGGTACCTGGTACGGACTGGACGTTAGTGATTCCAGTCTAAGCGGCGGGCTGGGTAGTAGTACCACTTCCGCGAACGCCGAGGCTTCAGATAACGTTACCCCGAACGTTGCCGGTGAATTGTTGGTAGGCCTCTACAACGACGGCGGCGGGAACGTACCAACCGTTAGTGCCGGTAGTGGATGGACCCTGGCTAAAGCGGAAGGTGGCGTATCCGGTATTACCGGTGCGACGGCCATGTCTTACAAAGTAGGCACTTCTGGCGCCCAAAACGCCACTTTCACTGAAGATAAGACCGGTAACCACTATCAGGTGTTCATCGCGGGATTCAGGGTGGCTGCCACCGGCCCGCACGGCACGCCATTGTTAGACTCACTTGCTTACGACGGCGCGCTGAACAGTAACTGGACGGCGCCCGCGTTTGGGACTACCGGCGTGCCGTTCGTATATAGCGGCAAGATGGTTGGCCAGAATGGCGTCGATAATAACACGCTGTATACCGGTCCCGGCAAATTTGGGCCGAACTCCGAAGCATTCGTTAGGGTAACCGGTATAGGCGCCGGCAACTATGCCAGCCTGGTTGTCAGGTCTCAGGACACCGCTGCCAACGGATATTACGTTTACTTAGAAACAAGTTCCGGCACTGGCGCAATTGGCAGCACTGCCTCTGGTGATTTACAGTCACTGCCCGGCGCTCCGCTTTCCGAAGGTGATTGGATCGCTCTTTCTGCAGTTGGTAATACCATAGCGTATTGGCACAGCACCGACGCAGTCAGCTGGACTCAGGTAGCTAGCACTACCAGTAGCGACTTCACGACCGCCGGCTATATCGGAGCTGACCCGGATAATAACGGCGCTTATCTGAATAACTTCGGTGGTGGAGCATTCACTATCTCGTCGCCAAGTGCCAGCGTCAGCGCTAGCCTTAGCCCGTCAAGTTCGGCTAGTCACTCCGTTTCGCCGTCGGCCAGTCTATCGCCGTCGGCTAGTGCCAGTCATTCAGTGTCGCCGTCGGCGTCGTTGAGCCCTAGCGCGTCGGCCAGTCGGTCGGTGTCGCCGTCGGCAAGCTTGTCGCCCAGTGCCAGTGCTTCGGCCAGTCTGAGTCCGAGTTCTTCCACCAGTTTATCCCTGTCACCGTCGGCCAGTTCTAGCGCCTCGGTTTCACCGTCGGCCAGTCTGAGCCCCAGTGCTTCGGCAAGTGCCAGTCTGAGCCCTAGTGCTAGTCTGAGTCCTAGTGCCAGTGCCAGCCGGTCACTGTCACCAAGTGCTTCCTTAAGTCCGTCGAGTTCAGTTTCGGCTAGCCTGAGCCCGTCGGCCAGCTTATCGCCGTCGTCTAGTGTTTCCGCCTCGTTGAGTCCGTCCGCCAGTTTGTCACCCAGTTCTTCTGCTAGCGCTTCGTTGTCACCGAGCGCCAGCGCCAGCCGTAGTTTGTCTCCTAGCGCCAGCTCTAGCGCGTCCGTTTCACCGTCGGCCAGTCTGAGCCCCAGCAGCTCGGGCAGTGCTTCACAAAGTCCTTCAGCCAGTTTGTCGCCGTCGTCCAGTTCCAGTGCCAGTTTGTCGCCGTCAGCGTCGCTATCACCTAGTTCATCTGTTTCGGCTAGCCTTTCGCCGTCCGCTAGTCTTTCGCCGAGCTCTTCAGCTTCAGCATCGCTTAGCCCGTCGGCATCGCTGAGCCCAAGCTCGAGTGCCAGCGCCAGTTTGTCGCCGTCGTCCAGTGTTAGCCTGTCGCAATCGCCGTCCAGTTCAGTGAGCGCATCGATCAGCCCATCTGCCAGTTTGTCGCCTAGCGCCAGCTCTAGCGCGTCACTCAGCCCCAGCGCTTCTTTGAGCCCGTCCAGTAGTGCCAGCGCTTCGCTGTCACCGTCAGCGTCGCTATCACCAAGCTCGTCGTCTTCTGCCTCACGCAGCCCGTCCGCGTCATTGAGCCCAAGCTCCAGCGCCAGCGCTAGCCTGTCGCCGTCGGCGTCTGTTTCGCCGAGCTCTTCCGCCAGTGCCTCACTAAGTCCATCCAGTTCGGCGTCGCTATCACAATCACCCAGCTCTTCGACTTCGGCATCGCTGAGTCCTTCGGCATCGCTGAGTCCCAGCTCTTCGGCGAGTGCTTCACTATCACCGTCAGCGAGCCTATCGCCCAGTTCCAGCGCATCCGCCAGTTTATCTCCATCGGCTAGCTTGAGCCCTTCATCGAGTACCAGCGCGTCGTTATCTCCATCGGCCAGTCTGAGCCCTTCAAGCAGCGCTTCTGCGAGCTTATCGCCTAGCGCAAGTTTGTCGCCCAGTTCATCGGCCAGCGCGTCTCTTAGCCCGAGCTCTAGCGCTAGCCGGTCGCTTTCGCCCAGTGCCTCCAGTAGTGCCAGCGTCAGCCCTTCGGCCAGTCTGAGCCCTAGCAGTAGTTCCAGCGCCAGTTTATCACCGTCGGCTAGCTTAAGTCCGTCAAGTTCGGCGTCAGCCAGCTTGAGCCCATCGGCTTCTTTGAGCCCAAGCTCATCGGTATCGGCCAGTCTGAGCCCTAGTGCCAGTTTGTCGCCGTCCTCCAGCTCCTCCGCGTCTCTAAGCCCGAGTGCCAGCTTGAGCCCGTCAAGTTCGGCTAGTGCCAGTTTGTCGCCGAGTAGCAGTTCCAGCCCCAGCCTTTCTCCTTCAGCCAGCTCTTCGGCAAGCATCAGCCCATCTGCTAGTTTGTCGCCATCCTCCAGCACAAGCGCGTCGCTTTCGCCGTCAGCTAGCTTGAGCCCGTCCAGTAGTGCGTCGGCTTCCTTAAGCCCATCAGCTTCCTTGAGTCCGAGTTCCAGTTCTTCAGCTTCGTTGTCGCCGAGCGCTAGTCGGAGCCCCTCAAGCTCTGCCAGCGCTAGCCTGTCGCCGTCAGCGTCGTTGTCGCCCAGCTCTTCGGCGTCGGCCAGCCAAAGTCCCAGCTCGTCGGCGTCACCGTCGTTATCGCCAAGCGCCAGCTCTTCGGCGTCGGTTTCGCCATCGGCGTCCCTGAGCCCGTCCAGTTCGACCAGTGCTAGCTTGAGCCCGTCGGCGTCGTTGTCGCCCAGCTCCAGCGCATCGGCCAGTTTGTCGCCGTCGGCTTCGGTGTCGCCGTCGTCCAGTTCTTCAGCTTCGTTATCACCTTCGGCTAGCCTGTCGCCGAGCTCAAGTACTTCAGCCAGTCTATCGCCGTCTGCAAGCTTATCACCGAGTTCATCGGCTAGTGCCAGCCAAAGTCCCAGCTCGTCGGCCAGCCCGTCGTTAAGTCCGTCATCAAGTAGCTCGGCATCCGTTTCACCGTCGGCTTCCTTAAGCCCAAGTTCCAGCACCAGCGCGTCATTGTCGCCGTCCGCTAGCTTGAGCCCGAGTAGTTCCGCGTCGGCCAGCCAAAGTCCGTCAGCTAGCTTGAGCCCGTCCAGTTCGACTTCCGCTTCGCTTTCGCCCAGCGCTTCGCTTTCGCCTAGCTCGTCCTCCAGTGCCAGTTTGTCGCCCAGCGCTAGCTTGAGCCCGAGTAGTTCGGCGTCGGCTAGCCGAAGTCCTAGCTCGTCGGCGTCACCGTCGCTATCACCAAGCGCTTCCACCTCCGCGAGCTTAAGCCCGTCGGCGAGTTTATCGCCCAGTAGCAGTGCCTCCGCCAGTTTGTCGCCGTCCGCGTCGCTGTCGCCGAGTTCATCGGTCAGTGCTTCGTTGAGCCCCTCGGCCAGTTTAAGCCCATCCAGTAGTGCTTCGGCTAGCCTGTCGCCGTCAGCCAGTTTGAGCCCGTCTTCCAGCGCCTCGGCCAGTTTAAGCCCAAGCGCCAGTCTGTCGCCGAGTTCATCGGTCA
>CAZWRI010000027.1:0-1697 GCA_964636115.1 uncultured Candidatus Saccharibacteria bacterium
TGCGCATTGGCAACATCACCTGGGGCACTAATCCCCACACTATCATCAACTTCTTCCGTAACCGCCTAAAGAAAGGGCTGCCCATCAGGGTCCAGGACGCCTACCGCTACGTGATCGACAAGGACGAATTCCTGCATTGGATAAATCTGATACCGGACTGGAGCTGTGAAATGAACGTGCCCGGGCGGCGGATGAAGGTCAGCGAAATCGTGGACGAGTACTGTTTCATAGGGATCAAGAAATGACCGCTAGCGATACCAGGCAAAGCTCACCGACTCCTACGGAGCTCCTGCAAACCGCCGCCAGCATGCTGGGCAAATGGGACGGCTGGTACAAAGGCGTCAAGAGCGCAAGCTCGTTCCGCTACGGCAATACCCCTACCTACCAGATGGCCGCCGACTTTTTGGCCGACGTGCCGGAAGTAGAGGACTGGGGTTGCGGTACCGGCGGTTTTAGGCGACTCTACAAAGGTAAATACGTCGGTTTGGACGGTAGCGCCAATCCGTTCGTGGACAAGGTGGTCGACCTGCGGCATTACCGCTCCAGCGTGGACGGTATTGTGATGCGCCACGTGCTGGAGCATAACTACGATTGGCGGATGGTGCTGGCCAATGCCGTGGCATCGTTTAATAAAAAGCTGTGCGTAATCATTTTTACGCCGTTCCAGGACCAGACCCGGGAAATTGCCCACAACAAACAACACGGCGTGGACGTACCGGACATAGCCTTTGCCAGATCCGATATTGAACGCTATTTTGACGGGCTTAAATGGCGTTTGGAAGACGTCAAGTCCGGGGCGCATTACGGTAGCGAACGCGTCTACTTTGTGGAGAAGTCAAATGCCTAGGGTTGCGATGATAACGGCCAGCCTGGGCGGATTTGACCAAGACATGCAGCACGTGGAACAAACCTTGCCGCACGAGCGGTTCGCGTTCACGGACGAGAATTTTCCGCCGCGATCAAACTCAATGAAGCCGCGGCTGCAGGCCAAGATTCCCAAACTGTTCGGCTGGCAGATGGTACCCGGATACGACTACTACTTTTGGCTGGACGGTAATTTGACCCTTAACCATCCGGACACGCTGAAGTACTTCTTTGACAACATCCCAGGTTACGACGTGGTGGCCTTCCAGCACCCTCGACGACGCTCGGCGGAATGGGAGCTAAGGTACCTGATGCGCGGCATGCGCAACAGCTCGCGCTATCTGCACGTGCGCTACGCCAACGAATGGATCGAAGAACAGCTTAAGGCCCTAAAAGACGATCCCGATTTTGTGGACGACATCCTGGTCAACGGCGGCGCGTTCATGTACCGCGACACGCCGGCCGTCCGACAAATGTTCAAAGAATGGTGGCACCACGTGTCGCGCTATCTGGTAATGGACCAGGCGTCTTTTGCCTACGCGCTCAAAAAAAGCGGCGTGCGCCTCAAAATCCTACCCGACGACATTTACCGCACGCCGTATTTAAAACAATTGGCCCATAACTATCGCGCATGAGTAGTAGCGTGGACACCGTGGACTTTATCATGACTAAGTTTGGACTTAGCTATGGTCCAAAGACAGAGCTTCCGATTGAAATCCCAGACTTTGGGCGCGAGCCGATGGCCGCGGTGCTGGAGGAATTAAAGTTTGATCTGGGCGCAGAGATCGGCGTGGCCGAAGGGCATTATTCGGAAATATTATGCCAATCCAACC
>CAZWRI010000028.1:0-2688 GCA_964636115.1 uncultured Candidatus Saccharibacteria bacterium
GTTTACAAAACCCGGAAAGTCGTACAAGCTTTCCGGTTTTTAAGATGTTATACTGCTTAGCATAAGGACAATAAACATAGGATGGGCAAGCTGAGCTTTTATCATGACGAGCCGTTGTTCGGGCTGGACATCGGCCATTCCAGCTTGAAGGTCATGCAGTTGGACACGACCGGCAGTCAAAAACCGCAAGTCCTGGGGTATGGTTTTGGACAATATCCGCCGCAAGCTATCTCCAACGGCGTGGTCGTTAAATACGATGCCTTGGCGCAAGCCATCCACGATCTATTCCAGGAGCATCTGGTAGGCTCAATCTCCACCAAACGGGTGGCTTGTACCGTCCCCACGGCCCACACGTTTAGCCGCGCCATGAAGTTACCGCCGATGAACGACAAAGACATTGCCGAAGCGGTGCATCTGGAAGCCGAGCAGTACATCCCGGTGGCGCCGGGCAACCTTTACATTGATTTTGACATTGCCCGGCGCACCGATCAGGGCCTTGAAGTATTGGTGGTAGCTACACCCCGGAACATCATTGACAGCCATATCAAGTTTTTAGAAGGCGTAGGCCTGGAACCGGTCGCGCTGGAGCCTACCATGAACGCTTCGGCGCGTTTCTTTGGCCTGGCCGACGCCGACAGTTCCCAACCCACGGTGCTGATCGACTTTGGTTCTGACGCCATCGATCTGGCGGTCTTTGACAAAACGATGTTCGTCAACAGCACCGTGAATGGTGGCAACGACACCATGACTAACCTGGTAGCCCAAAAACTGGAGATCAGCCTGGCCAACGCCTACCAGATCAAGAACAAGTATGGCATCAGTGTAAGTGACAAGCGTGAAGCCATCCAGGAGGCTTTGTCGCCGATCCTGGACAACCTGGTACGCGAGATCCGCAAAGTCATGCGTTATTACGACGAACGGGTAGGTATGGGCCAGCGCCATATAGGTCAAATAGTAACCCTCGGCGGCGGCGCCACTATGCCCGGCTTAAACGAGTATCTCTCAGCTCAACTTAAACTGCCTACCAGAGTTCTGGATCCGTGGAGCCAGGTTGATTTTGGCTCGCTGGCCCCACCGGACGACAGTGAACGGCCGATGTACGCCACCGTGGCCGGCGAAGCCTTGCTAGACCCCAGGAGCATCTTGCGATGATCAACTTGCTACCGCCGGAAAGAGCCCAGGCATTGCGTTATGGTCGCCTGAACGCCGTTCTGGCCCGTTGGTTCGGCGGCGTATGCCTAGCCATAGCGGGCCTGATAGTAATTATCATGGGCGGCGGCATATACATAGGCCAGCAGTCTAATAATCTGCAGGCGTCTATCAGCGATAGTCAACAACAGCTCAAGGCACAGGACCTGCCGCAGGTCCAGGCTCAAGCCGACGAGATCAGCGGCGACGTCAAAGTTATCAATCAGGTCCTAAGCCGCGAAATTAACTACTCTGGCCTGTTGGAAGCGATCGGTAAAATCATGCCTGCCGGCACCGTCCTGAACTCGCTGACCCTGACCAATGCCAACGGCGCTTTGGATCTGAGCGCCAACGCCAAAAATTATGCGGCGGCGGCCCAGATTGCCGTCAACCTTGGCGATCCCAAAAACGGCCTGTTCAGCAAAGTCGACATCATCAGCATCAACTGTACCACCGGCAAAAGCACTTACAGCTGCACTACCGAACTTAAAGCTCTGTTCAGCACCTCGGCCCAGAAACAATTCCTAATCGTCGCCAAGGCGGGTCAGCCATGAGTAATAAGCAACTGCGGATGGTCCTACTGGGCATGCTCGGGATAGCTTGCCTGGTCTTCGTGGCGGTGTGCTTTTTCGGCCTGTCCTGGTTGTCTTCAAAGAGCCAACACATGGTAGACCTGAAGCTGCAAAGCAAGGTTTTGGACGATCAGCTCACCAGCTTGGCCCAGGCCAAGAAACAGGTCCAGGACTATAGTTACGTCAAGAACGTGGCCAAGGAAGTCATCCCTAACGACAAAGACCAAGCTCAGGCCGTTTTAGAAATTTTCCAGATTGCCCAAAAGTCCGGTATAACCCTGCAAAATATCAGTTTTCCGGCCAGTAATTTAGGCATAGGCGGCAGTGCCACTCATAGCACCAGCTCCAGCGCTCTGATCAGCCAGGCTAAGCCGGTCAGCGGTATCAAGGGCTTGTACAGCATCCAGCTGACCATTACCCCAGAAGGCGGCCCGCAGGTCCCAAGGAACCGTCAGGTAACTTACGCCAAAATGCTCAATTTCTTAAGTCGTCTGGAGCACAATCAACGCACCGCCCAAATCACCCAGGTCAGCATCAACCCTCAAGCCGGCTCCAATGGTGGCGCCGACTTGACCTTCGCCTTAACGACTAACATTTTCATAAAGCCATGAGTAAAGACATAAACCTTAACTTAGACTTCAAAAGCCTGCTACCTAAGCTCAAAAAGGCCGAGCAGCCCCTGTCCAGACACGCGGTTTTCATCGCCATAATAGTGGTGCTGCTGATTTATTCGTTCGTGGTTCTGAAAATCAATACTTTGTCCAACGCCGAACCCACGCCTGACGCCGAAACGACGGCGCTGGCCAAAAGCACGGTGCCCAAGATCAACCAGTCGGCTATTCAATCGATTCAAAGCCTGGAAAGCACCAACACCCAGGTCCGAAGCCTATTCGAGCAGGCTCGGGACAACCCCTTCCAAGAATAAAAA
>CAZWRI010000029.1:0-7912 GCA_964636115.1 uncultured Candidatus Saccharibacteria bacterium
GCTGGCACGCAGCGGCCTTATCACCGTGAGCGCCTTGCAGCTGGACCAGATTTACCACCAAAAGTACGAGCAGGTTTTCAGCCCTCAAGCCGAACCGGCAGGTAGAGTCCAACTGATCAATCCCACAATCTTAAGCGACCATTTACTGGGGTTGAATCTGGCGGGCAGGGAAAAACGCGGCCACCGCAACTACCCCGACGTACAAAGGGATTTCA
This sequence comes from uncultured Candidatus Saccharibacteria bacterium, assembly GCA_964636115.1. Lineage (GTDB taxonomy): Bacteria > Patescibacteriota > Saccharimonadia > Saccharimonadales > UBA10212 > CAYUUT01. Next base: position 216 of record CAZWRI010000029.1, read on the forward strand.
TCGACCTAGGTGATGAGCGACTGGCGGAGCAGGTCGGAATACTAAAGGCCAGCCAAGAAGATGGCCCCCAAAGGCCGGAGCTGGAACGCTTCAAGCGGTTCTTGAACCGGGCTTACGGCGATAAATCGCTCTTTTTGCCAGAAACGGATTACCCGGACGTGTACCTGACTTTTGATTTCATCGTCAGAGACAAGTGGGAGTATTTTTATAAGAGCAAGAAGACTCAGGCGAACGTAGAACGGCACCTGGACCGTTTAGATCTGTGGTTCAAGGGCAAAGCCAGTTCACAGATCGCTTTAGACGAAGGCACCAAACGCAGCGTCATCACTGGCGCGCGCCGATCCTTTGCCCACCAGCTATCGACTTACCTGCCGTTGGATTACGTAGTCGGCTGCAGCCGCTACATCCGCTCTTTAGCCGACCGCCAAGACGACTTAAGGTAGTTTTCAGAGAAGCGGATTATTGTGCGTTCATTAAGTAAAGGAACGAATATGCCCAAATCAGAAGACACAAGGGTGGAAAAATCAAAATTCATTAGTCGGGAAATAGGCCGTGGCTGGCTGCTAGGCGCGTTGGCGGTCGTGCTGTTGTTCTTGGCATTCGTGTTCGGCGTCGGGATAGGCAACCATCATCGTGCCTATAGGACCAACGCCGTCGTAGGACTCCATGGTCCGATGGCGCAAAGTTTCCTGGAAAAAGAAGATGCCGGTTCCGGCTTTCCGCTGAGCCCCCATGGCGGGACCGTAACCATTGACGGCAAGACCTTTGAGCAAGGAGTGGTGACAGCCGTCAATGGCAGCAACTTTACATTGGCCAGCCATGGCGCCACCACCAAGGTGGTGACCAACGGCTCCACTCAATACCAGAACGGTAACCAGGTAAAGCAGAACGATAGCGTAGTGGTAACCGGAACCTTGTCCGGCAGCACGCTTACGGCAACCCACATTACCATCAATCCTTAGCCGGACAACTTATCCACAACAGATAAGCATAAGGGTTTTAAAGTACTTGCGCGGCGTCTAGCGCCGCGCTTATATTGGAATTACATTTAAGTTAGCGGCGTGACTGCCACCTCGTGAAAGCCGCAACAAGGAGGACGCATGAATTCAGCAGAGTTTTAATCCGCATGTCGTATGCGGATTTTTGTTTGTCAAAACTAAGTTTAAGGAGTAAATATCATGAAAACAGTTTCCAAATCACCAACCGTCGTGCGCACCCTGCCGTGGGGCGAAGAAATCTATTTAGAGATCCCGCTGCACAAGAAATCAGCCAATAAGTTCTATGCCCGCCACGGCCGCACCGGCGAGGGCAGGGAGTACATTGAATTTTCCAAGTTCGGTCCCAAACCTAATGCTGACGGCGAAACCTACATGCAGAAGTTAAGGCTGTTCGGCCCCACCCAGTGGGCGCAGATCAAGCACTACGTGGAAGGCGAGCTGGCACCGTCCGCCGGTTGGGACCTGGAGCAAGCCCAGCAGGACTTCCAAGCTAACCTGGGGGTCGAACAGCCCCTACCAACGGAAAAGACCAAGGCCTAGGCTATAATTGGCACGATGAGAAGCTTTCGCTACTGGCAACGTCACAAACTAAAATTACTGATTACGGTAATAGTGGCGTTGCTAGTGGTCGCGACCCAGTCCGGCTGGCTCGATGGCGGCGTCAAGACCGCCGAACAGAGCCAGCCGGGGCTTTACAACATCGACCACTACATAGATGGCGACACCGTTGCCGTTAATATGAACGGCACCGTGGAAGAAGTCCGCTTCATAGGCGTGGACACGCCGGAAACGCACCGCCCCAACACGCCGGTGCAGTGCTACGGACCACAGGCGGCGGACTTTACCAAAGCCCAGATCAGCCGCTTTGGCAAAGTCCGCCTGCAGGCTGACCCGCTAGACACCAACCGTGACGTTTACGGTCGTCTGCTCCGCTACGTCTATCTACCCGACGGCACCTTGTTGGACGAAAAACTTATCCAACAGGGTTACGGTTTTGCTTATCTGGATTTTCCGTTCACTAAAAAGGCCCAGTTTGCCGCTGACGGGCAGGCGGCCCAATCACAAAAAATCGGCCTGTGGGCCGCCTGTCACCCCACGATTAATAAATACGGAGGATATACTTCAAATCCTGAATGATACGGCGCCTGCCTGCCGGTAGGCAGGGTTACACCTCTAACCCCGAGTAGGGGGCTTGAACACCCAGAAACGGTACCATAGGTAGTCCCAGACCGTAGTAAAAGCAGCCGAAACAAAGAAGCCCACGTACGGCGTGACGCCGTTGTGCACAAACGCCCAGACTATAAGGTAATCAAAGACAAAGTCGATGCCGTTGATCAACACGTAGCGGAAGATAACCCGCCGGTTTTTGCCTTTTAGCTTAGAGCTGTAGAACGCCCAGTAGCGCTGGATGCCGTAGTTGGCGCTCCAGCCAAAACCATCTGCTAATACTTTTGACACCCACCAGGGCCAATGGAATATATCAAAACACAGAGCAAAAACGCCCAAACCACCCCAAAACCAAACGCCACCACCCACCATGTATTCGGCGAACTGGATCATTAGTTTGTTGCTGCGCCACCCGGTTTCGGTCTGCCTAATTCCCACGCGGCTTGTGCTTTCCAAATTGGTAGCTGGACTTATTTCTCTCAAAAGTGAATCCGTGCGTCAGTCTATAAAGCTCGTGGCCCATGTTTTTGAACAACAGGCTCCAGCCTTCCTGCTCGTACCTTCTTGGGTCTACGACGTAATGGGCATTTTTGACAAAGCCGAAACCGAACCGGGCAGAGCGGGTGGCGTAATCATTATCTTCGCCGTACTGCAGATTTTCATTGAAGCCGTTCAGTTCCTTAAAAACTTTGCGTCTGGTCAGCATGCAGTAGCCCTGCATGATCGGATGTTTAGTGTGAGCCATGAAGTTCAGATAGCCCTGGTTATGGCCCAACTTGCCCAGCAGCGAGTTACCGCCTACTTTTAGTTGTCCGCTAGAGGTATTCCAATCATTAAGCTCTGTGCCCGTGACCAGCTTGGACATGAAGTCGGGGTCGTCTAGGTCCACGTCGGCATCTAGGAAGAGCAGCCAGTCAGCTCGGGCGTGTTTGGCGCCCTGGTTGCGGCCATAAGCCGGCCCTTTGGGCGGTGCCTCGTAGAAATGGACGTCCAGTTTGTTTTTGAATGATTCCACGACTTCCTTGGTGCCGTCTTTGGAACGGGCATCGGAAACGATTACTTCAAAACCTTTGAAATTCTGCTGGGCGAGCGCCTGCAACAGCCGATCGATATAGGTAGCTTCGTTATAAGCCGGTATGACCACCGATACGATGGGTAGCTTGGTCGGCATAGTTAAAGATTACTATTCGGCCTTCAATGGCACAACTTTGGCGGCGGCTTTGACCGGCTTTTCTACCGGCGCCACCGAGTTCTGGGCAGGTTTAAGCACGAACCGGTCGATCAGGGTCAGCAGGAACACCAAATACATTGACATACAGAGCAGGACGTAACCCATGGTGCGTAGCTTGCTGGTCCGAAAATAAAACGTGCGGACGGCACGCAATTGGTATCTGAGCTGTACAAGTAACGGCTTATAGACCGATCGCAGCGAGCTGCCAACCGCTATGTCGTCCGCAAACCGTATGCGGCCGTGCGGCGCCAGACAGAATGCCAGGTCGTAGTCTTCCCAGATATCGCCGCGGGTCATTACTTGGTGACTAATCTTGAGCCAGGCGCTGCGGCGCAGAGCGCAGTTGGCCCCCCAAAGCATCCGGCCGCCGGCCAGTTGGCTGGCCCGGTCCACGTAGAACTTAAACAGCGAGGTGCCGGTCCTTGGTAGGCTGGTGTCATAAGGCTCGTTGTTGCCGGTAACTGCAACCAGGCCACGGTCATCGGCAAAGTAGGTTTTGACTTTCTTGACCCAATCCGCCGGCAACACGCTATCGGCGTCAATGCGGCCAATGACGTCCGAGCGGGCGGCGTTAAAACCGGTTTTTTGGGCAAAAGACTGGTGCTGGTTGGATTCATGTAGCACCCTCACAAAACCATAGGCCTGGGCAATCTTGACAGTGTCGTCGGAAGAATTATTGTCCACCACTATTACTTCGTCCGGCATTACCGCCTGGGCTGCGATCGAATCCAGGCATCCCTTAAGGTAGTCTTGCTCGTTATAAGCTGGTATAACTATAGTAAGCGTAAGCGTTTTATTTTTCATAAGCATTAACGGGACATTGGTTAGAATAGCAGTTTATGGCCAAAAAATCTAAATCACTATCTGTTAAAAACGGATGGTCTCGGGCGCGCGGCGGGCTATGGCCAGCCGCGCTCTGGAAACGGGTCCTAAGTGGTTTAGCCACGCTGATAATCCTCTTTACTTTAAGCCAGTACGGCATTGCCGAATGGTACGTCCACAAGCACGACGGAGAGCCGTTGACCCTGGGAACCACTTTCATTCCCGACTACGCCCAGAGTTTTGGCCTGGATCCTAAGCAGACCCTGACGGCAATCCTTGGCGACTTAGGGATGAAACAACTCCGCTTGGTCAGCTATTGGGACCAGGTAGAGCCCACGCCCGGCCACTACGATTTTTCCACCCTAGACTGGGAATTCGCTTTAGCCCAAAAATACGGCGCCAGGGTTGACTTATCGATCGGCCTGCGCCAACCGCGATGGCCGGAATGCCACGTGCCCAGCTGGGTGGACCTGAGCAACGATAATAAAAGCACCTGGGAACCTCAGCTGTACGATTTTATGAAGGCCGTCGTTAACAGATACAAAGCCAGTCCGGCATTAGGCGGGTACGAACTGGAGAACGAATACTTTCTGAAGGTCTTTGGTCAGTGCACTAACTTTGACCGCAGCCGGCTGGTAAGTGAATTTGAAATGGTCAAGCGGCTTGACCCTTCCCATCCGGTAATCGTCAGCCGTAGCGACAACTGGGTAGGCGTGCCGGTAGGGCAGCCTACGCCGGACGAGTTCGCCATTTCCGTCTACAAGCGGGTCTGGGACGCCACTTTTACGCACCGCTATTTTGAATACCCATTGCCGCCCTGGTTCTACGCGGCCTTGGCGGGCGACGAGGAGTTGGTTTCGGGCAAGGACATGATCATCCACGAGCTGCAGGCCGAGCCCTGGACGCCCAACGGCCTGGAAATCACTCAGATATCGACCGCCGAAATGGCCAAGTCGATGAATGCCAACATCCTCCAAAAACGCATCAAATACGGCGAAGACACGGGCATGCGCACCATCGACCTTTGGGGTGCGGAGTGGTGGTATTGGATGAAAGTCAAAAACCACGATTCCAGCGACTGGAACGTGGTCAAGGCAGCCGTTGCCCAAGCCGACGACCTTAATCATAAACTCGCCGCCACGCCCCTTCATTCGCCCCAACTGACATTAGATATAAAATCTTGAGTTAAAGAAGTAAAATAGGCCCATGGCCAAGAAAAAGCCCGACACCGGTAGAATCACCAACCGCCGAGCCCGTTTTGACTACGAGCTGGGCGATTCGCTAGTGGTTGGCATCCAGCTGACCGGTCCGGAAACCAAAGCCTTGCGTCTGCACCACGGTCAGCTCCAGGGCGCTTACGTAACCGTCAAGGACAACGAGCTGTGGCTGGTCAACGCCCAGATCATGGGCACCAACGGCATTCCGATCGGCCCGGACCAGCAGACGCGCAGCCGCAAGCTACTAGCCAAGCGCAAACAGATCGACGAACTGATTTCAAAGAAGCAGACCGGCATGACCATCGTGCCCACGGAGCTGATGACCCGCGGCCGTTACATCAAACTAAAAATCGCCGTCGGCCGCGGCAAAAAGCGCTACGACAAACGCGAAACCCTAAAACGCCGCCAGCAGGAACGGGACATCGCTCGACAAACTGAGAATTAGCGGGTCCTGCCCCTCACGTATCCCATTATCTCAGTCAGTTCCGGCTTTCATTCTGCCCCTAGGTGAATGAACCTTCCGGAATTTCTTCGGTCATGGAAACCCTCCTTCGGGTCACCCGCGCCATATGAGTTTGTTGAGCAATTAGATAGAATAAATTTAATGAAGATTTACAGCTGGAACGTGAATGGCATTAGGGCGGTAATTAACAAAGGCGAGTTCCAGAAATTTATTGAAAAGCACGACCCGGATATTCTGTGCCTGCAGGAAACCAAAGCCCAGCAAGGGCAGGCCGAAATCAATCTGCCGCAGTACCAGGAGTTCTGGAATTCGGCCGAGAAGAAGGGCTACTCCGGCACCGCCATTTTTACCAAGATTAAGCCGATCAAAGTGGTAAACGGGCTGCCCGAAGACATCGTTAAAAAATACCACGTGGAAGGCGATGTTTACGGCGATCCCAACAAAGAGGGCAGGGTGATCACCGCCGAATTCGACAAATTCTATCTGGTGGGAGTCTATACGATCAACGTCAAAGACGATTTAAGCCGAGTACCTATTCGCCAGGAGTGGGACAAAGCCTTTTTGGCATATTGCCAGGAGCTAGAAAAGAAGAAGCCTGTAATATTTTGCGGCGACCTTAACGTGGCCCACACGGAAGATGATTTGGCGCGGCCCAAAGAAAACGTAGGCAAGCGTGGTTTTACGGATGAAGAACGCGCCGGTTTTGAAAATCTGGTGGGCCACGGCTTTTTAGATAGTTTCAGACTGTTCACGCAGGGCAACGGCTACTACACCTGGTGGACGCATTGGGCCAATGCCCGCGAGCGCAACGTTGGCTGGCGCATTGATTACTTTTTGGTTTCCGCCAGCCTCAAGCCCAAAATCAAAGCCGCCCAAATCCACGCCGACCAAATGGGCTCCGACCACTGCCCAATCAGCCTTGAGCTTGCCATCTGACCATAAAGAGTAGAATAGAGTCATGAAGAAGTTCGCGGTATTCGACATTGACGGCACTTTGATCAGGTGGCAGCTTTACCACGCCATCGCGGATAATCTAGTCAAGCTGGGCTTTATCGCGCCCGTCAAATTCCAGGCCATCCGTGACGCCCGTATGATCTGGAAACGCCGCGAAAGCAGTGAATCGTTCCGGGAGTACGAGATGGAACTGGTAAAACTCTACGAGCAGATCCTGTCGGAAATCAGCGTCGAACAGTTCGAGCAAACCGCCCAGGCGGTTTTTGACGAATACAAGGACCAGGTTTACGTGTACACTCGCGAACTATTGAAGGAGCTTAAGAAGCAGGGTTATTTACTGTTCGCTATTTCCGGCTCGCAACAACAGATCATAACCAAAATGTCCAAGCATTATGGCTTTGACGATTTTGTGGCCCGGGTAGACCAGCAAGCAGACGGTCACTTTACGGGTAAGTCCACTACGCCCATATTTAGCAAGGACGAAGCCTTGCGGCGCCTGGTGAAGAAAAACGGCGCAACCTTTGACGGCAGTATCGCCGTAGGCGACAGCGCCAGTGACGTCAAAATGTTAGAGCTGACTCAGACGCCGATCGCCTTCAACCCCGAGCGGGCACTTTATGAGCACGCCACCAAGCAGGGCTGGAAGATCGTGATTGAGCGCAAGAACATGGTATACGAACTGGAAAAGGCCGATGGACAATACCAATTGGTTAAAGCAGACCACTGATCAGCCATTGTTTCCGGACCTGCTATGGAGCCGTCCGGAGAACAAACGCCACGCCGGCAAGTTATTAATCGTAGGTGGTAGCAGCCACGGGTTAGCGGCGCCGGCGGCGGCCTTTGCC
>CAZWRI010000030.1:0-5389 GCA_964636115.1 uncultured Candidatus Saccharibacteria bacterium
GCCCCCCGCCGACCACAAACGCGCCGAACTACTGCGCTGGTACGGCATCGATCGTAAGACCGAAGGCGACAACATCGCCGTGGACATCAAGGAAGCTGGCTATAAATACCACATGAACGACGTCACGGCCGCGCTCGGGCTGACCGGGCTGGAAGAACTGGACAAAGTCCTGGCCTTCCGCCAAAAGCTGCAGGACCGCTACGACAAACTGCTTGGCGGCTTTGGCGGTTCGCCTTACCTAGTCCACGTCAAAAACCGCGCCAAAGTTATCAGCCAGCTCGCCAAAGCCGGCGTAGAAGCCGGCCTAATGCACCGCCGTAACGACGTCTACACCGTCTTTGGCGGCCGGCGCAAAGATTTGCCCAACATGGATCGATTGGAAAGCTCTTATCTTTTTCTGCCCTGCCATAACCACCTGACGCTTAAAGACGTGGATCTAATCGGCGGCATTGTCCAGGCCTTCCTATGAATCGCGATTGGAACCAACCGCCATGGCACTCCTCGTACCTGGAAAATAACTACGGCGACTTGTTTTACGCTCTGGTACGTGCCTATAGGCCGACCAGGGTCATTGAACTGGGCACCAAGGCCGGCTACAGCGCTTATCACATGGCCAAGGCCCTGAAAGCCAATGGACAAGGCTCAATGGACTGTTACGACCTATGGGAAAAATATGAATACAATTCGGCACCCAAAGCGCTCGCAGCCAAGAACCTGAGCCAGTTTAAAGATATTGTCCAACTTAACCAACGCGACGTCCAGGGGGTGGATAAAGAATATTCCCAGGTCGACGTGCTGCACGTCGACCTGGGCAACCACGGACAGCTATTGGATGAACTAGTTCCCCTGTGGCTGCCCAAAGTCCAGCAATTCATAATCGTAGAAGGCGGATCAAAAGCTCGCGACAAAGTCGAATGGATGGTAAAATACCATAAGCGTTCGATACACGAGTGGCTGGAAGATTACAGTCACAGGGAGGCAATCAGCTACTTTACTATGGAGCCGTTTCCTTCCGTAACCATAATCCAAAAATCAATATGAAAGTCCTGATCGGAACCCCCATACACCAGACCAAAGACTACGTTATGCAGCAGTGGCTTAAGAATGTTGCCATGTTGGATTACCCAGCGGACCTATTTATGGTTGGCAACACTCCCGGCGGACCACAGTACGCCAAGCAGGTCAAAGGCTACTGCGAAAAATTCGGCATCAAAAACTGCAAGATCAAATACGTGGACATGCCTCCGGAGATGGAGTATCACGAACGGGTGTCGCGCTGCCAAGAAGTCATCCGCCAGGAGGCCCTAAAGGGTGGCTATGATGCCTGGTTCTGCTGGGAATGCGACCAGATAATTCCAACCAACGCCCTTGACGAGCTTGTGCATCTGATGCAGGCAGGTGATTTTGAAATGGTCGTCCATAACTGCTGGTTCAGGGAGATTCCTTATCGCCCATGCTTTGATCTGGGGGTGGCCCTGGTCAGCCGCAAGGCTCTGGAAAATCATAGCTTTGTACTGGATTTTGGCGCTGATCCGGAAATGCCGGAAAACTGGGGTTCTAGCGGACACTGGCTCAAGAACCGGATCGTCCGGCGCGGTGGCAGTTACAGCGAGGTACTTGGAGTCATAAAGCCGATTTATCACATAAGCTTGGCGGCCGTTTCCGTAGCCGCCTTTACGCAGGCGTTCTGATCATGAAAATACTGATTGGCACGCCCATCCATCAGGTCAAAGACTACGCCATGTGGCACTGGCTCAAGAACGTGCGCATGCTGGAATACCCGGCTGACGTTTTCCTGACAGGTAACTCGCCCACGCCGGACTACGTGCCCAAAGTCAAAGAATATTGCCGCAAGCTGGGCATACCACTGGTTACCAACCTTTCGCGGCCGGTTTCCAAAAGCGGCAAGAACTGCAAGATTGAGTACTGGGGCCGTTATACCAAAGGTATGCAGCCTCAACAGCGAATAAACTACTGCGAAGAAGTCATAAGGCAAAAGGTCCTGGACAAAGGCTATGACGCCTGGTTCAGCTGGGAGTGTGACCAGCTGATACCACTGGACACCTTGAACAAAATGATAAAATTAATGCAGGATTCGGGGGCATCAATGGTCGTGCATAATTCATGGGCCAGAAAAAATCCAACGGAATACAACCTGGACATGGGAGTGGCATTAATCAAACGCGAGGCTTTGGAAAAAGCCGGCCCGCTTTACCACAAAGGGAAGAATTGGCGGGGCGGCTTGTCCTGGTACAAAGAACGGGTGCTGAAATCGGGTGGTAATTATATCGACGCCTACGGTCTAATCAAACCCATATACCACCTGTGCGTGCCCGTATTAGCAATATTTTCATACTTACAGATAGCGCAATGAAAGTATTAATTGGCACACCAATTCACCAGATCAAAGACTACGCCATGGAGCGGTGGCTGGCCAACGTCGCCGAACTCCGTCGGCACACGCCGGCCGACCTTTTGATGGTTGATAATTCACCAGGCCTGGAATATCTGGAAAAAGTTAAGGGTTATTGCAAAAAGCTCGGCATGGACGACTACAAAATCAAGCATATAGACGTGCACCAAGAAAATGGTGCCGACGAGCGCATAGGCCGCTCGCGCGAAGTTATCCGCCAGGAACTCCTCGCCGGCAATTATCAAGCATGGTTTACCTGGGAGTGCGATCAGATAATTCCCGTGGACACGCTTAGCAAGCTGGTAAAGATTATGGAGGCCGGTGAGTACCAGATGATTTATCCCAACAGCTGGGCGCGTGAAATTCCCACCGAACTTAACGCCAACTTCGGCTGTAGCCTAATTCATAGGGTATGCCTGGAAAAGCACGGTTTCCTGTTGGAATACCCGGACATGCCCGACTGTTGGCACGGTAATGAAGTCTGGTTTAAAAAGCAGGTACTTAAAGGTGGCGGTAACTACATTGAAATTTACGGCACCATTGGCCCTATAGAGCACTTGAACGACCCGGTCCTGGCATGATCACCGTTTATGCCCTGACTTATAACGAACAAGTGTTTATCCAGTTCTTAATTGACCACTACCGTTCGCGTTTTCCAGGCTGTCGGATTGTTGTGTATGACAATATGAGTACCGACGACACTGTCGACATCGCCTTAGCAAATGGTTGCGAAATTGTTCCATTCGATACCCAAGGCCAATTTCAGGACCGACGACACATGGAGATCAAGAATCATTGCTGGAAAACCGCTACTACCGACTGGGTGGTGGTTTGTGATTACGACGAATTGATAGACATAGATAAAGCGGCCCTGGAGGCAGAAGAATCCGCCGGATCCACCATAATCACCCCTGAAGTATATGATATGTTTAATATGCATAATAACCTAGACATCGCGGGGATAAGGCATGGTGTCCCCAGCCAAATTCCGGGTAAGAAGATCCTCTTTAACAAGAAGTTCGTCCACCAGATGAATTACGGTCCCGGCGCACACTCCTGCGAACCTGAAGGAAGAATTGTGTACAGCAAACCTTACAAGTTATTCCATTACGCCAACGTCAATGAGGACTTGACGATTAGCAAGTTTAGGGATCTGCAGGCCAGACTAAGCCCGGAGAATCTGGCGATGGGCTGGGGCATACAATATCACATGACCCCGGAGGAAATACGCCAAGAATACGCTGAAGGACGCCAGAAAGCCGTCATAGTACGATGAAGATACTGATTGGCACACCGATTCATCAAGTCAAAGACTATTCCATGGAGCGGTGGCTTAAGAACGTATCGGAACTCAACTACCCGACCCACTTATTTATGGTTGATAATTCCCAGGATGAAGCATATTTGGAAAAAGTAAAAGCCTACTGCGCCAAATATGGCCTTAAGAACTACAAAATAACGCACATCAACCTACCGCCCGAGCAGAAAATATTCGAGCGCGTGGCCCGGGCCCGGGAAATCATCCGCCGGGAAGTCTTGGCCGGTGACTATGACGCCTGGTTCAGCTGGGAGTGTGACCAGCTAATACCCAATAACGCACTGGATCAGCTGGTCAACATGATGCAAGCCGGCAACTTCATGATGGTCAATCATAACGGCTGGGACCGGGTGCTGCCGGAAATTAAAATTACTGATTTTGGCGTTTCGCTTATCAGACGTGACTGCTTGGAAAAACATGGCTTTTTGTTGGACTTTGGCACCGACCCGGACATGCCGGACACCTGGGAGCCGGGCGAAGCCTGGTACAAGCAGCGGGTGCTGCGTGACGGCGGCAACATGGTCGAAGTGGACGGTGTTATCAAGCCTATCTACCACCTTAACAATTGATATGACCCTTGGCATCACCTCTATCCAGCGCGACCGGTCACCGTGGATAAAAGAATGGGTGCTTTTTCATAGCCAAGTAGGCTTTGACAAGTTTTATATTTACCTGCACAAGTGCAGTGATGATACCAAAGGGGTCCTGGAAGGGCTCAGGCCCAAATTGGACATCGTGATAACGGAAGTCGGGCCAGACGTGCCCGCGCCGCAGCTCAAGTGTTACACCGATGCCTACGAACGCTTTGGCAATGAAGTCGACTGGATGGCTTTTATAGACGGTGACGAGTTTCTTTTTCCCACTTCGGCTGACAATATGCAGGAAGCCTTGAAAGAATTTGAGCATAAAGACATTTCGGCGCTTGGGGTATATTGGGCGTGTTTTGGCAGCAATGGCCACATTAAGGAGCCCCAAGGCCTTATCATAGAAAACTACCGGCGGCGGGCGGACGATGCTTATGAAAATAACAGGCACGTCAAAAGCATCGTCCGCGGCCGCCTGGGCGCCGTCGTTAGTCCGGCCGACCCACACTTTTTCGATACCCCCCACGGCACTTTTGACGAAAAAATGCGGCCCATTACTACCGGCTGGACCAATTATCTGCCTTCATATGACAAATTCCGTATCAACCATTACGTCACCCAAAGCCGCGAATACTACTTAAATTATAAAAAACACTGCGGGACCGCAGATGCCAACCCCGTCCAGATAAGAGACAAAGGCTGGTGGCTAGAGCACGACGTTAATGACATAGACGATACCTCAATGGACCAATTCATTCCTCGTTTAACAAATATGTTGAGGGGAATCACGTGATATGAAGGTCCTAATTGGAACGCCAGTGCATGCGTCAAAAGATTACGGACTTAAGCAATGGCTTAAGTCCGTATCGGAGATTGAAGTACCAAACTCCTGCCAATGGCTGCTGTACATGGTCGATAATTCCCAAAGCCCGGACTACCAGGACACCATAAGAAGCTACTGCTCCGAAATCGGTTTTACCAATTACGAAATGACCAATTTGGCGGACTTACCTGATGGCGAAGACGGCGCCAAAGAACGGCTGGGCTTTACACGCGAAGCCATCCGACAAAAAT
>CAZWRI010000031.1:0-1915 GCA_964636115.1 uncultured Candidatus Saccharibacteria bacterium
CATGCAGGCCATGTTGAACGCCTTGTCGACCCTTACCAAAGACGACGGCGCTGGTATCCAAATCCTGTTGCGGCCGGCCGATCCTGGATGGCGCAAGAAAGCCACGGCCGAGTCCAAGCGCAAGAGCGACGGCGGTAAGCCGGCGCCTAAGGGTTTTGAGGCCGGCTGGTGGTGGTTCAGTCAGGTTTTCCTGGCTTTATTCAAGCCGCCGGAGGCCGGCGGCGAGAAAAAAGAGGCTCCAAAAGAGGTCTCTGGTTTGGACCAGTCCATTATCCAGGCCATCGAGCAAAAGACCGCCCAGCCTGGATACGAAGTCATCATCCGCCTGGTGAGCAGTTCCAACGTCATCCACCGAGCCCAGACTATCCTTAATAACATGGTAGCCACCTTCGCGCTGTTTGACGCGCCGGGCAAGAACGGCTTTAAGTTCGTGCCGGCCAAAGACATTGAAAGCTTCGTGACGGCCTACATCCTGCGCTTTTTCCCGCCCGAAAACAGCAAGAACATCCTTAACGCCACCGAATTGGCCACTTTATTCCATTTCCCGGACCAGAAGAACATTCCCACCAGCCAGGTGGAGCGCCAAGCTTCCAAGCAGGTGGACGGCCCGCGTAACGTGCCGGACGAAGGCCTGATGCTTGGTTACAACGTTTTCCGCGGCGCTAAAAAGCCTATCCGCTTAAGCGATAACGACCGCCGCCGCCACATGTATTCCGTGGGGCAGACCGGTACCGGTAAATCGACCTTTTTGGAAAATCTGGCCCTGCAGGACATGCTGGTCGGCAAAGGCTTTGCCTTCGTGGATCCGCACGGTGATACCGCCGAGCGCCTGTTAGCCATGGTGCCACGCGAGCGCACCGAAGACATCATTTACTTCAGCCCTGCCGACATGGACTATCCTCTGGGTCTGAACATGTTCGAATGGACCACGCCCGACCAAAAGGACTTTTTGATCCAGGAAACCATCAACATGCTTTATAAGCTGTACGACCCAGGGCACACGGGAATCATCGGGCCGCGTTACGAACACCTGTTCCGTAACGCGGCCCTGGCCGTCATGGCCGATCCGGCCGGCGGCAGTTTCGTGGACATCCCCAAGCTGTTCCGCGATCCGGCGTTCGTGGAGCAAAAGCTTAAATACGTCACCGACCAGAACGTGCTGGAATTCTGGCGCAAAGAAATGCCGCAGTCCCAGAGAAGCAATGAATTCGGCGACGTGGTCAGCTGGTTCGTGTCCAAGTTCGGCGCGTTCTTAAGCAACGAGATGATGCGTAACATAATCGGACAGACCAAGAGTTCGTTCGACCTGCGCCAAGTCATGGACGAGGGCAAGATCCTGCTAGTAAACTTAAGCCGCGGCCGGGTAGGCGACCTTAACTCCAAGCTGCTGGGCATGATTTTCGTGATGAAATTCGAAGCCGCGGCCATGAGCCGGGCGGACATCCCGGAAGACCTGCGCAAGGATTTCTGCCTGTACGTGGACGAGTTCCAGAACTTCAGCACCGATTCCTTTGCTGACATTTTAAGTGAAGCCCGTAAATATCGCTTGAACCTGATCGTGGCAAACCAGTTTACTACTCAGCTGACGGACGAGGTGCGTGACGCCGTGTTTGGAAACGTCGGTTCAGTGGTAGCCTTCCGCGTAGGTACTAACGACGCCGAATTCTTGACCAAGCAGTTCGCGCCGGTCTTTGACCTGGACGACCTGCAGTTCCTGCCCAACTACAACACCGTGGTGCGGATGATGATAGGCGGCGTGCCGGTGCAGCCGTTCAGCATGGCCACTTTGCCGCCGCTGGGGAACCCCAATCCTCAACTAGCGGAAGCCTTAAAACAGCTTTCAGCCGCCAAGTACGGTCGGCCGCGGGCCCAGGTAGAACAAGAGATATTCAAGCGTCTGGAGACCCAGCCGCGG
>CAZWRI010000032.1:0-9874 GCA_964636115.1 uncultured Candidatus Saccharibacteria bacterium
CTGCCTGAGCCGTCCGAGGCGATCGCCTCGGTTATGTTCAGCCCGCCGCGCACGTAGCGCCCCCTCACCTGACCCACAATTGCTTGGATCGTTACCGGCCCAGGCCGCAGTTGTGCCACCGGCATAATCTGCGAATAATCCTCGTAGCGACGCGGAAAGTTATCAATCAAATCACCCAGCGTATACACACCAAGAATCGCCAGCTTCTTAGCCAGCTCGTCCCCTACCCCCTTAAGCCCGGTAATCGGCGAATCCAAAGTCACTAATTATAAGTGTATCAATTGACTTTTAGAACCATTTCGATTTCAGGCAAGTCTTTGGTTCCATTGGGATAAAATCCGCCCTTATGGGTCACGCCGGTTTCCTGGAAGCCAAAATGTTTATAAAAATCGATGGCATTCTGGTTATAGCTAACCACGTTTAGATAAATGTCATTGTGGGCATGCCACTCTATCGCAGCTCGCAAGAGACTCCCACCTATACCCTTATGCTGGGCATCTGGCGACACATACATCATGCCAAGCCAGCGCTTGCCATCGGAGTCTATAAAAGGTGACGCTGCACCCAAAACCTTTCCCCCAACACGCGCAACGTAAGTCCATCGATCGCCATCTGGCTTTTCGGAAGCTAAAGCGCTTTGCCAATTTTTTATGCCTTCGGCTAACTCTTCATCTGTAAACTTCTTCCGTATATCTTCGACTGTCACTCCTTGCTTTTTATCAGGATAGGAAGATAACCAGGCCTCACGCTTAACGGTCAGTATCGCTTCGGCGTCTTCTGGCCGCGCATGGTCAACTAATGCAATTCCTGCTTTGGCTTCGTTCTTTGGTTGGGTTAGTTCACTCATGATTTCTTTTTGAGGCGCAGCCACAGAGATGGGCCGAAGTAGACCGGGGCCAGCAAAGGTTGCATGACTTTTTCTACGCCCAGCAGGATATTTTTGCCTAAGACTTTTTTGAGGCGCGGCGAGCGCAGGTTGGAGCCGGATAGCGCGGTTTCAACTTCAAAGCCGGCCTCGCGCAGCACTTTGATAATCGTTTTAGGGTGATGGTTAACAAAAGCGATCTCGCCGGCCTGTTTGTTGGCCGCGGAGCGGATGTCCACCGGCGTGCGCGGCACGCGCCGGCCGCGCACGCCGTACCTCACCCGGTTCAAAAAGTGGGCGTCGTTGGCGAACTCCAAAATAAAGGTGCCTCCAGGTTTCAAAATTCGAGCGATTTCGTCCAGTTCGGGCTTGGGATCCGGCAGATGGTGCAACACCCGCACCACCAGCACCAAGTCTACCGAGGCGTCCGCTATCTTAAGGTTGGCGGCTTGGAGCAGCTTACGCTCCACCTGCGGCGTGTCTTTTAGATAAATCTTGGCGATGTCCAATTGCTGCCGGCTGGGCTCAGCCAGGGTAACTTTATCCGCGAAGTTGACCAAATATTTGCTTAGGCGGCCGTAGCCGCCACCCACGTCAACGGCGTGCTCAAAGTGCCTGCCTCTGAGCAGACGCTTGATAGCCATCCGTTCGGCGGCGTCTTCGTATTCTCTACCCACCCAGTAATCCTGGTAGTTGTATTTGGGATCGTTATACTGATCAGCTTTTTTGACCGGTTGTCTGGCTTTTATTTTCGCTCGGGCCATCTATTCTAATTCTACCAGCTCTTGAATCGGACGCGCCAACATACTGTCGCCGGAATCTGAGCGCCGCCAGCGCTCCAGATATTCCCGATGACGCCAAAAGCTACTCAATATCACCATGGCCGCTGATTCGGTGGATTCAGTCGTCTGCATCAGCTCCCTGGCGTCTAAAAACGCTTGGCCGATTCTTGGCGTAAGGTCACTGCCGTCTCCCGACCACTGATCTACGGGGCGGTTACGTTGAAGCTCCATGGCCAGCCCACTCCATAGTTCGGCGAACTCCATGCCTTCTTCTATGACTTCGGGATTGGTGGCGCAGAAAAAAGCGAAATCTTGGGTCTTACCGTCTAGCTCCATAGTTTTACAATAACATCCTTGGTTAATCTTATGATTTTAGGACCGCGAGGGGAGTTTGAAAAATGCCTAAGCTTAGGCTAGTTCTATCAACACCGAATTCTGGAGTTTCTTGCCTTTCCTGAGCACCAACTTGCCTTCCTCAAAATCGACCTTTTCTAGAGTTTCCTTTTGAAAAGGCTCGTTATTCACGTAAACCCCATTGTCCGCCACCAATCGCCTAGCCTCGGTATTGGAAACCGCTAAGCCAGCTTTGACCAGGGCTTCGGCCACGCTGCTACCGGACGGTAGCTGGATAGCTTCCGTGTTAGCGCCTCCGCCGCTGACCATGTCGGTGAACTTATGGGCTTGGGCCAGCCCGCCGTTGCCGTGAACCATCCGGGTCAATTCTTCCGCGAGCTTCTTTTGGGCGGCCCGCCCGGCAGGCTCGCTCCGCTGCAACGCCATGACGCTTTCAATATCTTCCTTACTTAATAAGGTAAAGACCTTTAGAAAATCTTCGACGTCGGCGTCGTCTGTGTTGATCCAGAACTGGAAGAACTGTTCGGGCGAAGTCTTAGATGCGTCCAGCCAAACGGCACCGCCTTCGGATTTGCCGAATTTAACGCCCGTGGCTTTGTTTATGACTAGCGGCATGCTTAGGGCATGGACTTCTTTGCCTTCTTTCTTGCGCACCAGGCTAACGCCGGAGAGCATGTTACCCCACTGGTCCGAGCCGCCAATCTGCAGCCCAACGGCGTGGTTTTTGTGCAGTTGCCAATAATCGTAGCCCTGGATCAGAGAATAGCTGAACTCGGCATAGCTAATGCCTGAGTCCAGGCGTTCGTTCACGAATTCGCGCTGCATCAGCTCGGACATGTTGAAGTTTTTGCCGACGTCACGCAGAAAATCCAGATATTTGACGTCGGCAAACCAGTCATAGTTATCAACCGGCGTGAATTGCTTGCCGGCAAATAGTTTATGGATCTGGTCTTTGATGGCCGCGACGTTCTTGAGCACTTCTTCACGGGGTTTTAACTCCCGCTCTTCATTTTCCTTGGGGTCGCCGATCAGGCTGGTGGCGCCGCCGGCTAGCAAAACGGCTTGCCAGCCGGTGTCCAACAGCCGGCGCGCCAGCATCAGTACCGCCAGGTTGCCAATAGTCAGACTGTCGGCCGAAGCGGCGTCGATCCCTAAATAAAAGGTCCGTGGCGTGTCCAGCCAGCTGGCATCGCTGAAGGTCTTGTCTTTTATCAGTCCACGCCAGGCCAGGTCTTCGCTTAATCTCATCAGTGTTTTCTCAGGCAAACATTCATTAATTTAAGCGTAGTATATCGCATATCTGCCCCTGTTGGCGATATTCTTCAATAATGTAACGCCAGCCAACCTGCTTTTGTTATATAATGGCTGCAAGAGGGATCCATACACATATCTTATGAGTGCCAAAAAGCCTGGTAGCAATCCTAAAAAATTCGTTACCACCCGTAGCGGCCAGCAGCTGAGAGTAAACCGCAGTCTGGGCGATCGCTGGTCGTCAATGAAGGAAGCCAAGTCTTTGCGCAAGGTTAACCGCCTGCGCAACCTGCCTAAATCACGCTTTAAGCGATTCTGGTGGCGCTTGAACCCAAAGCACCTTAAAGAATATTGGATCAGTCGCGATGGTGGTATCATGGCCCTTAAGATCGTGGGCATCGGCATAGTTGTCTTCTTTGTGCTGATACTGGCGGTGTTCGCCTACTTCCGTAAGGATTTACCCGACATCACCGATATTTCCGGTAGTAACCTGGGTGGCAGCATCAGTTACTACGACCGCACCGGCAAGACCTTGTTGTGGCAGGACTATAACGCCGTCAAACGCGTGCCCGTATCCACGGACAACATCTCCAAATACGTCAAAGAGGCAACTATCGCTACCGAGGACCGCAATTTTTATAACGAGCACGGTTTTGACGTCAAAAGTATCTTTAGAGCGGCTTTTGTGGACATCTTCCACCGCGGCGGCACGCAGGGCGGATCAACCATCACTGAACAGTTAGTAAAACTCACCACGGACTTTAACCAGAACAGGACCTTGAGCGTCAAAGCCAAAGAGTTGATCCTGGCCGTGGAACTGGAGCGTACTTACACCAAAGACCAAATACTTACTGGTTACCTGAACGCCGCGCCGTATGGCGGAATTGATTACGGAGTCCAGGCCGCGGCCTCCGACTATTTCCATAAAAGCGCCAAAAATCTGACGCTGGCCGAGTCGGCTATGTTAGCGGCGATCCCTAAATCGCCATCCGTCTATTCACCCTACAATCATGACTTCTTTGACAGGGACGCTTTTGTGGCGCGTTACCAGTACGTGCTTGATTCGATGGTCCAGACCCACATGATTACCCAGGATCAGGCCGACGCCGCCAAAAAAGTCGACATCCTGGCCGAAGTCCAGCCCCAGCAGACCAAATACGCCGGCATCCAGGCGCCTTACTTCGTACTGGCGGCCAAGAACCAGTTGGAAGACCAGATCGCCAACCAGACGGCCAAAGTCGGTGGCTGGAAAGTCATTACCACTTTGGACGTCAGCATGCAACACTCAGCAGAAAAGCTGGTCAAGCAGAACCTGCCTAACGTCCAGCGCCTAACGGGGGGTGCCGCCGATGAAGAAGCTACGGTGCTAGAAAACGTGCCTACCGGCCAGATAGAGGCCCTTGTGGGCGGGACGGACTTTAATAATAAGGATCACGGTCAGAACAACTACGCCGCTGGGATCCTGATACCGCCGGGCTCCAGTTTCAAGCCGTACGACTACACTACTTTGATTAACGACAACAATAACGTGGGCGCCGGATCGGTCCTCTACGACAGCCGGACAGTACTGCCGGGTTACCCATGCACTAACAAAGCTCTACCCAAGAACGGCGGTAACTGCCTGGAAGATTACGACTTCATATATCCTGGTCCCATAACCTTGCGCTACGCTTTGGGCGGCTCACGCAACGTGCCGGCGGTCAAGGCCATGCTGGAATCCAGTCCTACCGATACCAGCAGCGACCGTGTCCCCTCTATCAACAACGTCATCAAGACGGCCTCGTCGATGATGGACAATACTTACAATAACGAACATAACCTGAGTTCGTATAATTGTTACGCTGACGAAAAACTTACCAAGACCACCCAGTGTTATGGCGCCTCGGCCATCGGGGACGGCGCTTTCCTGCACTTGGACGACCACGTCAACGGCCTGGCTACACTGGGCCGCCTGGGCAAAGCCATTCCCCACACTTACCTGCTGCAGGTCACCAATTCGGCCAACAAAACCATTTATAAATGGACCCAGCCCCAGGGCCAGCAGGTGGTCAAGCAGGACGCGGCCTACATCGTGGACAACATGGCTTCCGACCCCAACGCCAGCTATCTGCCAGGCAGTTGTTCGGCAACCACCTGTACGCCATTGTCCGCTGGCGGCTACAAATTCCAGCGCGATAATGGCTGGGACTTTGCCGTCAAAACCGGTACTACCAACAACGGTTTTGACGGCCTGATGACCAGTTGGTCCACCCAGTTCGCAGTTGTTTCCTGGGTTGGTAATCACCGCCGCAACGTGGACCTTTCGGCATACGCCGGGACGCCCATGGAAACCTTGACCGAGCCGATGACCCGCGGCCTGATGGAAGCCGCCCACTCTAAGATCAAGACGCCAGTCAACTGGACTAAGCCGTCGGACGTTAAAACCCAATCCGCCTTTGTGGTGCGTAAACACATCCACTACGGTGATATCGAACCCAGTCCTAGTAGCGACCTGTTCCCATCCTGGTACGTGGGCAAAAGCTCCAGCACTAACGCCAACCAGACCATCGACAAAGTTTCCGGCAAACTGGCCACCAACTGCACACCGGCTTTAGCCAAACAGAACTCGGCTAATGGCAACGCCGCTACCTGGAACGCCGATCTGTTCAATGGCGGTACGCCTAACGTTGGCAGCGCGCCCCTTCAGGGCAACACCGCCAATACTAGCGACGACGTCCATAGTTGCAGCGACGACCCGCCTACCGTCGATTCGTTCTTCATTGCTGGCAACCCCAACGACCTGTCTAACGGCGGATCGGCCAGTTGTACCGGCAGCTGCGCCATTACGACGACCGTCTCGGCCGGCACCCATCCGTTCCACGACTCCAACTATCCACAGTACCCAGGCACCGTCAGCCTGATAGTCGACGGCAAGGTAGTGGAGTCCAAGAAAGTTTCGGCTTCACCAACTACCGTCAGTTTTAACTACAGTGACTCGGGCACGGTTTCAATCGCCATACAGGTTACCGACAGTGTGCTTTATAGCGCCAAGAGCAGTACCGCCAGCGTGAGCTTCTCTCAAGACCTATCCTTTGGCAGCGCTACGACGAGTGGCGGTCAAGTCACCGTTAGCTGGAGTGGCGGTAACGGGCCTTTCACGCTAACCGACGATTCAAGCTCTTTGAATAAAAACTGTAATAGTAGCCCATGCAACGTAAGTAGCCCTCAGGCGCCCACGGGCAGTACGATCACCATTACGGACGATGACGGCAACCAAACGAGCGGAACCGTTCAATAGCGGCTTAGTCTTTTTCCAAAAACGTGTTTAGTGCCGAACGGATGTCGGTCACCGGTAATAATATGGTCGGCGCCTTACCACTGCGGACTTTGGGCCCGATGGCCGCCTTAAAACCAAGCTTCTTAGCTTCGGCCACGCGCTTTTCCATAAACGGCACGTGACGGACCTCACCAGATAGCCCGACCTCGCCAAAGACTACGGCGTTCTGTTTCAGCTGCATCGCTTTGGCGGCCGACGCGATGGCCATGCAGACGGCTAAGTCGGCCGCCGGTTCGGTCAGCCTGATACCGCCAACGATGTTGACGTAAATATCGCGCTCCGCCAATTTAAGTTTGGTACGACGCTCCAGCATAGCCACCAATAGGTTGACCCGGTTGAGATCAATGCCGCTGGCGGCGCGTTTGGGATAACCATAACTGGTGGGGTTCACCAAGGCCTGGACTTCTACTAGTAATGGCCGGCTGCCTTCCATGGTAGCGTGGACGATCGAACCGTCGCTGACCTGGCGCTCGGCCAATAGCGCGGCCGACGGATTTTCTACCGCTTTGAGGCCATCGTCACGCATTTCAAAGATGCCGGCTTCGTTGGTGCTGCCGTAGCGGTTCTTGACCGCTCGGAGGATTTTGAAACCTCCGTAGCGGTCGCCTTCTAACTGCAGCACCACGTCCACGATGTGCTCTAGCACCTTAGGTCCGGCAATCGAGCCTTCTTTGGTCACGTGGCCCACTAGTAACAGCGCGGTGTTGGTTGCTTTGGCGGCCGCCGTCAGTAACTGCGTGCTGTTAGTAATCTGACTGACGTTCCCGGCCGCGGAGTTGATCTCGTTCACGGCGATCGCCTGGACGGAATCTACTACTACCACGTCGTAATCGCCTGACGCGATGGTGGCCGCAACGTCGTTAGCCACGTTCGAAACTGCCAATTGCAGGTCTTTGTGTTGCGCGCCGAGCCGCTCGGCGCGCAACCCGATCTGCCGGGCAGACTCTTCGCCGCTAACGTAAAGTACGCGGTGCTTCTTGGACAGGTTATACGCGATCTGCAAAAGTAGGGTACTTTTGCCGATACCCGGCTGACCGGCAAGTAGATTAACGCTGCCGGCGACCAAGCCACCGCCGAGCACGTCGTCGACTTCGGTAATCGTCGTAGTCATACGGGGAGTCTTAGCGGTTACGGCCTTAGTGACGGACTCGATCTGTAGCGATTTGCCGCTGGAGCCGGCCGTGGCCGTGGTTACCTCTACCTGTGGCCGCAGGGTATTCCATTCGCCACAATTCGGGCAACGGCCGGTCCACGTGGCTGTTGTATTGCCGCAATTCGAGCACTCGTACCTTACTCCCAGCTTTTTAGCCATGAACCTATTTTATCAGCTTACTGGGTGGACTGGGTTGTCAGACGAGTGTCTAACGACTGCTGCAATGAGGCCAGATCGGCGGCAATGGCGTTACGCTGATTGACCAAGTCGTTATAGGCCGATATGTCGTCCTTGAGTTTCTGGACGCCGGCATTATACGCCGTGACCTCGGCGTTGAAGCCAGGAACGGCGGCGTTATAGGCGGCGATCTGGCCCGAAGAGCGCAGTGAATCCAGGTGCGAACGATCACTGTCGATCTGGTCAGCCTGTTGATTCAGGTTGTTTTCTTCTACCGTTATCCGCTGCTTTTGGCTGGCCAGACTGGCGTCATCGGTCTTGATTTCGCTTTGCCGCTTGTTGAATTCGCCTTGATACTTGGCGGCAAAGTGGGCCACAACCTGCCGGTCGCTAAAATAACGATTGTAATAATTTTCCAGCGGCGCCGGCAGGTTGGCAATTTCCGTGCCGAACACCGAGTGCATCTCGTTCACCACGTCGTTGGGCTCGCTCTGGCGATAGGCCGCGATGGTATCTTTGATACGCTGGTCTTTCAGATCGTGATCGTAATAATCTTCCAGCAGGCCGTCAACGTAGTCTTTGTCTTTAGCGCTCAACCGATCATATGCCGCGTGCAGCATCTCGTGGGCCGCGGTCACCTGTTGTACGCCTTCCAGCCGTGGATCCGTGACGTCGTAGATATAGATACCAGCCTCACCGCCGTGATAACACCCCAGCACGATGGTTTTTTCGGACTCGTTACAGTCGGCCCGGAACTGACTACCATTATCCTCCAAGTTCGGATGGTTGATGTAAAAGAGGTGCTTGGCCGCCGGCGTCATGGTGTCCTGGCTAGCCAAACTGGCGATGGCCGCCGGCGGCGAGTAATCCCGCAACCTAAACCAGTCATAAATTGACTGCCAATGCCACCAGGCAAACAATGGCAAAGCCAAGACCACCAGAGCCAGTACCCAGCCGACTACGCGCCGTAATTTAGACATATTCGCGCTTTAAGTATACCAGTCTGGAGCTACTCTGAGCTGGAAGCGTAGGTAAGCTCGGGTTTTTTAGACTTGCTGGAAGTCTTAGCACCCACGTTGACCACGTCACCTTTGTGATAGCTGTCGTCAAGCAGTCCGGCAGCGATGGCGTCCTCCAGAGTCTCTTGCAGCAATCGGCGCATCGGCCGGGCCCCATTATGGGCGTCGTAGCCCTCTTCAAGCAGGACTTCCTTGGCGGCCTTGCTGACTTCCAGGCCGATGCCTTTTTTAACCAGGCGGGAACGCAGATCATCCAGCTGGATGTCCAGAATGCGTAAGGCGTCCTTTTTGGTCAGCGCCCGGAAGACGATAATTTTATCGATCCTATTCAACAGTTCGGGCCGCATCATCTTCTTCAGCTCGTCGCGCACCTTGCTTTGATTGGCTTCGTGCAGCTCGTCAAGATTATTGAAATCCTTGCTGCTGATGGCACCAAAGCCAAAGGTGGCTTCTTTTTGCAGTTTTTCGGCGCCAATGTTGCTAGTCATGATGACGATGGTGTTAGTGAAGTCTATCTTACGGCCTTTGGCGTCAGTCAGAATGCCGTCTTCCAAGATCTGCAGCAACATGTTAAAGACGTCCGGGTGCGCCTTTTCTATTTCGTCAAACAGCACTACGCTGTAGGGTTGGCGGCGGATCTTGTCAGTCAGCTGACCGCCGTCGTCGTAGCCGACGTAGCCGGCGGGGGCGCCAACCAATCTGGCTACCGTGTGATGTTCGCCGAACTCGGACATGTCGATTTTGATCAAGGCTTCCTCGCTGCCAAAGAATTCGCGGGCTAGCACCCTGGCCAACTCGGTCTTTCCCACGCCCGTTGGACCCAGGAAAATAAACGATCCTATAGGCCGTTTTTCACTGGAAATACCGGAACGGCTGCGGCGCACCGCTTTAGCGACGGTTTCCACGGCTTCGTCCTGACCAATGACGTAGCGGCCCAGGTTCTTTTCCAGGTTCACC
>CAZWRI010000033.1:0-11200 GCA_964636115.1 uncultured Candidatus Saccharibacteria bacterium
CTTTGGCGTGTCTGACCCTCAGACTGCGGTTAACCGACGAAATAGAAAATCTAAAGAAAAAGGAAGAAG
This sequence comes from uncultured Candidatus Saccharibacteria bacterium, assembly GCA_964636115.1. GTDB lineage: Bacteria > Patescibacteriota > Saccharimonadia > Saccharimonadales > UBA10212 > CAYUUT01. Next base: position 70 of record CAZWRI010000033.1, read on the forward strand.
ACAGGGATCTAAAACCGGTTGGTGCCGGCACGCACGAAATTATCAAAAAGCTGATGGCCGCTTTAGGCACTATTAAAAAAGCTCTCACGCATGCCTGCGTCATAGGCCGTTCGGCCTTGCGACTGTATGACTTCGGCCTTGCGACCTAGGTCTTCTTAGGTTTGGCCAGGCTGCTCATGCTAGCCACTATGGCGTGACCCAGTTTTTTATCATGTTCCAGCGTTTCGTCCAGGACACCGAACTGGTCCTCCAGATATTTCAGATGTTCGTCACGGAATTTTTTGAACGCTGCTTTTTTCAACCCGGATTTTTTGACGAACGCGCCGATCTGTTCGCCGCCGATGAAATGCGGCAGTATCACGTAACTGGCGCCCAGATGATAAAGTTCGGCGGCCTGTTTGGCGCTGTCGGCCTGGGCTATGACCACGGCGTCGGAACCTTTATGCTTAAGATATTCCAGTAGGGACAGATTGACCTGTAGGTCGGTGATGGTAGTAACAATCAGTTTGGCTTTGGCCACGTTAGCTTCTTCCAGAAGTTCCACGTCCGTGGCGTCGCCAAATATGTGGTGGATCTTGCGTTGCTCCATCAGATCTATGACTTCTGGGTCGTAATCTATCACCACGTAGCTTTTGCCTATTTGCCGGAAAGTCTTGACGAATTCGTGGCCGCCTTTCTGGTAGCCCAGCAGGACTAGCTCGTAATCGTGCTCGACTAATGATTCGCTATGCGTCTCCTTGCGTTCGAAGATATTCAGGTAGTGTTCTAAGATGCGGTAGATTTTCTCGCTGAAAATTATTAAGTAGGAGGCCGCGGCGATGGAAATCAAAGCGATGAAAATTATAGAAGTCACCACGCCGGCGCTAATAAGGCCGCGCTTTTCACCCAGCAGTACCAGCACGATTGAGAATTCGCTGACCTGGGCCAAAGCGACCGAAGTTTTGAAACTGGTACGTTTGGTGTAGCCCAGGTAGCCCATGACGGCCATGGCCACCAAAGGCTTGATCACTACCGCTATGAACACCGAAATGACTATTAGCTTCATCATCGAACCGATATGGTGCAGATTCAGGTTGGACCCAAGGGCGATGAAAAAGACTATCACGAAGAAGTCTCTTAAAGGTCGCAGGCGCGAGCTGACTTCTTGGGCGTAGGGTTGCGTGGCCAGGCAGATACCGGCCAGCAGAGCCCCGATTTCCGACGATAAGCCGATTTTTTGGAACAGCGCCGCGCTGCCTAAGCCCCAGGCGATAGCGAATAGAAACAGGAATTCCTGACTGTCGGAAATGAACTTGTGAAACTGGGGCAGCAGCCGGTCGGCGATCCAGTAGATCAAGACGCCGATGACCCCGCCTTTAAGTGCCAAAACCAGCGCCGAGCCCAACGCCGGCGACCGGCTGCTGCCCGCCGCCGTGAAAACCACTAGGATTATGGCGATGATGTCCTGGACTAAAGACACGCCGATCGCTATCTTGCCGTATAACCGCGCTTGCTCGTGTTTATCACTCAAAATCTTTAAGATGATGATCGTGCTCGATATGGCCAGACTGGCGCCCAAAAAAGCGGCCGCGGTATTGTCCAGCCCCAAGGCCGAGCCCACCGCCCAGCCCAATGCCGTGATTACTCCTACCTGGATGACTCCTACCATGGTGGCGGTACGGCTGACCTCACGCAGCGCTTGGGGGTTCAACCCCAGGCCGATGATAAACAGCAGAAGCGCGATGCCTAAGTCAGAAAAAAGCGCCAGCGTGTCAGGTGATTTAGCGATATGGAATACCGCCGGCCCCACGATGATACCGGTTAGGATGTAGCCGATGATTTGCGGTTGGCCAATCCAACGCATGATGAACGCCACGGCCGCGGCTACCACGATAATCAGACTTAGGCCCGCGAAGACGGTATCCATTAGCCTTAATTGTACCGGAAAAAGCTTAAGCTAAAAGAGGGAGAAGATGGCGGCGATGCCAGCCAACGTCATCAAGCCGGTAATGATCCAACCCAGGCCGGACACGTAGCGCTTGTTAGCCCACTCGCCCATGATTTTTTTGCTGCCGCTGATCATCACGATGAACACCAGTACCACTGGCGCTACCACGCCGTTAGCAACGGCCGAATATATCAACGCTTTGATGGGGTCGATCCCCAAGAAGTTGATGGCCAGTCCCACGATGACCGACAAAATCAAGGTGCCGTAAAAGGCATGGGCCTGTTTGAATTTACGATACAGGCCTTCGCGCCACTTGAAACTTTCGCTGACGGCGTAACTGCTGGAACCGGCCAGCACCGGTATCGCCAACAGGCCGGTTCCGATGATGCCGATGGCAAACAGCCAATAGGTGGCGTCACCGGCGAACGGCCGCAGGGCTTCGGCCGCCTGCGCCGCGCTGTTGATCTGGGTTATGCCTTGCGGGAACAGGATGGCGCCACAGGCGGCGATGATAAAGAACATGACCACGTTAGACAGTAGCATGCCGCTCCAGACGTCCAGGCGCATGGACTTCACCTGATGCGGGTTATATTCGCTCTTGCGCGAAGCGATCGTTGATTTGCCCTCCAGGATCTCGTCTTCAACTTCTTGCGACGTCTGCCAGAAGAAAAGATAAGGCGATATAGTCGTACCCAGGATGGCGCAGATAAGCAGCAGTTGATCCTTGGTCCAGGAGATTGACGGTGTTACAGTGGCGTGCAGAACGGTCCGCCAGGGCAGATGGGCCATTAGAGCGGACGCCACGTAAGCCAGCAATACCATCGCCAGCCATTTTAAAAAGTGGGCGTATTTAGCGTAAGGAAGGAAAATTTGCAGCAGCACGCATAACACGGCAAAGCCGATGACGATTACGCTGAAGTTCAAGTTGCCATCCAGCAACTGGACGCCCTTGGCCATGGCGCCCAGATCGGCACCAATGTTGAAAGCGTTAGCCGCGAACAGCAGGACGGTACAGGCATAGAGAGCGCGCCGGGGGAAATGCAGCCGAATGTTGCTGGCCAAACCCCGGCCGGTGGCCAAACCGATGCGGGCGCACATCTCCTGGATGACGGCCATCAAAGGGAAGGTGATGGCGCTCAGCCAGAGCAACTGGAAGCCGAATTGCGATCCTGTCTGCGAATAAGTGGCAATGCCCGAAGGGTCATCGTCCGAGGCGCCGGTAGTCAGGCCGGGGCCCAACACGTTCCAATATCGGCGGGTTTTCCTAATCGTCTTAACCGATTCGTCGTCGACCACCTTGACGGTTTTGACGACGACGGTGTCAACCGTCGTGACTTCGATTTTGGCAATCTCTTTCAGAGTACGCTTTTTGGGCGGTTTGTGAGCCATGTCTTAACGCTTATGGTATATCCTGACCGTCATAAAAACAACAGAATATCCAAGCGTTGGAATTACTTGACAAGTCAAGTAATTATTTGTTCTTCTGGGCGATCTCGGCGCTAATCAGCTGGTTGAACTTATCCACGCTGACCGCTCCGGTCGTCGAATCCAGTACCTGGGTGTTCTGGACCACTTTGCCGTCCAGGAAAAAGGTTGGGGTGGCTTGGTCCTGGCCGGTTTTGGCAAAGGCGTTCAAGTCAGCGTTGATCGAGTCGTTTACCTGCTGACTTTGATAATCGCTGTTGAACTTAGTGACGTTAAGTCCGATTTGCTGGGCAAAAGTGTCAAAGAAAGTCAGGGGGTTGTCGCTGGCCACCCAGCCGGTCTGGCCGGTAGGGTCCTGGTTGTCGTAGAGCTTGTCGTGCATCTGCCAGAACTTGTCCTGCAAAGCGGCGGCCTGGGCCGCCCGGGCGCCGGAGAAAGCGTTATGGTGGATGCTGGTCAGAGGTAGATTCCGGAACTGGAAGTAGATGTCCTTGGAGTTGTCCGTAAAGACCTGCTTAAGTGGTTGGTAGAACCTTTCGCAGATAGGGCACTCGTAATCCCCGTATTCGACCAGAGTCACGCCCTTGGCGCCTTGTCCTTCCACGTTATGGGTCGGCTGGGCGTTGCCGCTATTGGCCGAGCCGTTGCCGTTGGAATGCTGGCTGATGGCAAAGATAGCCACAAAGATGATAATGATTACGCCAAGGATACCAAGAAAGCGCCTGTCCATACTGTGCTAGAGCCTCCAATTATGTTCCTATATATAATATCACGGGCCAATACTGACGGCTATTTGTCCGATGCCGGGTAGGCGGGGTAAGATAAGGCTGCATGAAGACGCTTCTGTTTATAGCGATCGCGCTGGTATTTTTAGCGACAGTGCTGTTGGCTTGGGCCTATAGGGTGCTGCCGGCGCGCGAGCTGCGGCGCAGAGCGCGCGCCGGGCACGATAAATCCGCCGCGAATTTATACAAAGCCGCGTCTTACGGCGAGGGCTTGGAAATCCTGTTTTGGCTGGTTGGCAGCTTAAGCGCGGCTTACCTGATTATCACGGCCGCCAACTATGGCTGGTGGTTGGCGGTGTTGCTGATTGTGCTACTGGGATTTTATTTCTTTGTGGCCCAACCGGGCCGCCAGCCCGGCGGCTGGCGCTGGCAGGCCGCGGCCTGGGTCGCGCCGGTCGCCGGCGTGCTCCTGTCCACGCTACAGCCGGTATTTGCCTGGGCCGGCGGCCTGCTCAAAGACTCCCGCCCGGCGCACGGCCACAGCGGTCTGTACGAAAAGGAAGATCTGCTGGAGCTGCTCAAGTCACAGAAGGCCCAACCGGATAACCGCTTTGGCGAGCTGGAACTGGCCATAATCAAGGGCGCGATGACTTTTGGCGACAAAACCATCGGTCAGGTGATGTCGCCGCGCACCAAGCTCAAATTGGTGACTCCCAACGAGCCAGTAGGGCCGCTACTAATGGACGAGCTCCACGCTTCCGGACAGGCGGCGTATCCGGTGGTCAAAGAAGCTTCGCGTTCCGCCAGCCTGGAGGTCGTGGGCACGCTTTACCTGAGCGACCTGGTGCATTACGAAGGCAGCGGCAAGGTCCGCGAACTGATGCGACCGCAGGTCTATTTCATCAATGAATCACAGGACCTGCGGGAAGCCCTGGCGGCATTTATCAAGACCCGCGCTCATCTGTTGGTGGCGGTCAATAATTTTGAAGAAGTCACCGGCACCCTGACGATCGAACAAGTGTTGGAACAAATCCTGGGCCATAAGCTGGCTACCGAATTCGACCGTTACGACGACCTGCCTAGCGTTGCCGGCCATAGCCAGTAGCTGTTTTAACGGTCCATCTAAACTGATAGAATAAGCACCAATGGAACGAGTTTTATCACGCGACGTGTCTAAGCACGTCGGTAAAGAAATTACTATCCAAGGTTGGCTGCACAAGAAGCGTCTGCTGGGCGGTCTTAACTTTATCGTGGTGCGCGACCGCGCTGGATTAACTCAGATCGTAGTGGAAGACGACGCCGAAGTGGAGAAGTTACGCGGCATCCAGGTGGGTTCGGTTTTGAACATCCGCGGCAAAGTTACCGAAGAGCCCCGGGCTCCCGGTGGTGCCGAGCTGCACGGGCCAAAAATCCAGGTGGAAGTGCCGGTTACGGACGAACCGCCCATCGAGATTGACAAACCGCTCAGCCATAAATCGGAAAACCTGGACACTCTTTTTGACAACCGCCACATCGGCCTGCGCAACTTGCAGGAACAAAAAGTTTTTCGAATCCGCGCCGGATTACTGCGCAATATCCGTGATTTTCTGACTGAACACGAGTTCGTGGAAATCCAAACGCCCAAACTGATCGCCGGGGCCACCGAATGTGGCGCGGCAGTCTTCAACGTCGAATATTTTGAAAAATCCGCCGTGTTGGCCCAAAGCCCCCAGCTTTACAAGCAAATGATGGTTGGCGCTTTTGAGCGTGTCTTTGAAATTGGTCCGGCCTACCGTGCCGAGCCTTCCGCCACCACCCGCCACGTATCCGAGGTCACCATGCTGGACATAGAAATGGGCTTTATCCAAGGCCACGCCGACGTCCTGGACATGGTGCAGGACATGACTTACGACGCTGTGACCAAAGCCTACAAGGAGTTCGGTGATGAGCTCAAAAGCCTGAACGCGCCGGAGCTGGTGCTCAAACCTAAGTTCCCGCGCTACACGGTCGCCGAAGTCCACCAAATGTACACCAAAGCTACCGGCACGGACACCACTAAAGAAAAAGACTTGATCCCGGACGAGGAAAAATGGCTCTGTGAATACACTAAAAAAGAGCAGGGCTGCGAAGCCGTGTTTGTCACCAACTTCCCCAAAGAAGCCATGAAGTTCTACCACAAGCTCAGTGACGACGGCCAAACCGTATTGTGGGGCGATTTGCTCTTCCGCGGCCTAGAAATCGCCACTTGTCCGATGCGCGAAAACAATTACGAAAAACTTGTTGCGCAGATGAAAAAAGCCGGCCTGGATCCTGACCATCCTGGCTATAAATACTTCCTGCAAGCCATGAAATACGGCTTGCCGGCCCATGGCGGCTGCGGTTATGGCATCGACCGCTTGGTCGAAAAAACCATCGGTCTGGGCAACGTCAAGGAAGCCATACTTTTCCCCCGCGACATCAACCGCCTAACCCCGTAAATAAATACTTAACAAGTCAAGTATTTTGCTAGGTGGCAGTGTTAGAGGCGACCATTTTGGCGTCCTGGCCCCGGTCGTACGTCTTGGCTTTGGCGTCGAACCCGCTGACCTGTGCGGGGGTTTTGCCCGGGAAAACCTCAACTTTCATGGTTTCTTTGCCGGTCATTTGCAGCAGGGCCGTGGCCTGGGTGGGGCCAGCCTTGAGTTTGATGCCGGTGGCAAAGCCGCCGGTCCAGGTCTGGCCGGAGGGCGTCACGGGGTTCTGCTGCCCCAGCTCTACCTTAACCAGCCCGCTTGCGGGCGTGATCTTGGTCCAGTTGACACTATTTTTGATCGCGAACTGCGTGGGTTGTCCCTGGTAATTACCGATGGAGAAGACTTCGGCTCCGGGATCCAGGTAATAATAGGCCAAAGACAAATGCCCAACCCAGTAATTGGTGTTGCCGGGCGTGTCGCCACCCAGATAGCCATTGGTTCCTTGCAAAAACCAGTTACCGACGGCTTCGCCGTCGACGTCGTAGTCGATCTTGCCGTCGCGCGGGGCGGCGGTACGCATGTATTTGGGTAGTATCTGGGCTTTGACGGCGGGTGAAAAGTATTCCAAAGGCTCTACGGTGTTAACCTTCCAAGGTTCGCCATTGTCGTAGGCCGTGCGGTAAAGCAGTCCTTTAAGAGTCTTGGTGGTGTCCCATACTTGATAGTCAAGACTTTGGTGACCGACGTAACCGATTAGCTGACCGGATTTAATGGCTATCTTGCCGTCGTTTATCGATCCGGAACTAGATAATTCGGCTTTAATAGCCGGCGCCACGCTGGTTATAAGGTTGTAATTGGAAAGGAAAGTGCAGCTGTGGGCGATGGTGACCCACCAGTTATAGTAGCTGCCGTTCTTGGCTTTCTGGACGGATACGATGTCGCCGTCGCCGTCAGCGTATACGGGGTAAGCGTTAAGGGCCGAATTTTGGGCACCCCAGTAGTATTCATGGTCAACCGGGGTGACGTGGGCACCGACCATCAAGCCCATGGGCTGGATGTTATTGATGTCGCTGATAGCCATCGGCGCGTGGGTCAGCGGCCTGCTGCCACTACCGCTGCATTGGCCGTTACTTAGGGCCTTGCCTTTTTCGACCGGATCGGTAGAGTTCGCGTTACCTAAATCAGGGCCACCGTTGGAGTTGGTGGTCTGAGTCTGTTTGTGGGCGGCATTGTATTGGTCCTGCAGCGTGATGCAGGCGTCATTGGCAAAGTGAGGGTCCTGACCGGGCTGTTGGTGTTCCTTTAGGCAGGCCTGGAAGTCAAACCCGGTAATATTGGTGGCCTGATTCTTATGTACTACGCGATAACCGGCGAATCCGACCACGCCTAGTACCAGCACCATAAAGATCAGGTGTAGGGGATGCGCGAAGCCGGACTGTGAACCGTTGTATTTTTTTAGCATAAGCTTAATATACGCTTAGAAGCAGGTTACTGACAATACGGAGCCAGTTAATAAAAAGCCTGGAGTTTGACTACAAACTCCAGGCGACCCTGGCCCAAGAGAGCCACGCTACTCCGCCCGGTCGTCGATGCCGGCGCGGTCTTTATCTTGGGACGGACGGGACGGCTAGTGGGTTACCAGCAGCCAGGCGTTGTGCGTGTCGATCAGGCACGCGACCAGGGCTACTACGGCGGCCACCGACGTCACGGCGATCGGTGACCATCGGATATGGCTGAATGCCCGGTTCCACAGCGGGGACCGGCCGGCGATGGCGTTACCGATGAGCCAGGACACGCCGCAGCCATAGACCAGCCTCAGGCACAGGACAGCCGGGATCCCGATGCTCCGCATCAGGCTTGCCATTACGGTGTTCGCCTCTTCACCTCCTGGGACGAAGTAGAGGATCCAGCCTGTAGTGGCCACGTCGCCAACGCTGGCCAGAATCCCAGCCGTCATGATCGTTCTGCCGAGCGTCTTATAGCCGGTGAACGCAGGTGCCATGTTCCCCCTTTTTTAAGTGACTAAGTCACGAGGCCATTGTGAGATGATTAGGACCAATAATATCACGGATTGGACTGGCCTTGAGCGGCGTATAATTAGAAGCATGGCTGATCAGGAACCTGATGAGCAGAATGAAAATTCAGCAAAACCAGCCGAATCGTCAACCGCTGATTATGAGAAGTTTGGCCAGCCGGAAAGGCCGATCCGCAACTGGAGCAGGCTATTTACCAGCTTATTGATCCTTATCGTGCTGGCTGGTAGCGGCTATGGTGTTTATAGCTACCTGAAAAACCATAAGAGCAGCCCGCCGCCATCGGTCCAACAGAACACCCAACCAAAACAGCCGGCGGCTTTTGCGGCCACGACCAAGAGCTACAACTCGCCTAACCTCTACCTGGGCTTTAACTACCCAGCTGATTGGACAATCGTGGATAACGACGGCGAAACCCTGACGGCTACGTCGCCAACTCTACGGATGAAGGACCCGTCGGGGCAGGCCGTTAGCGGCAAAATTATCATGACCATCCAGAAAAGCGCCACCGAACTATCTGGATTTAACAAAGGGAACGGAGTGGCCGTAAGAGCCTCGCTGCCCTTTACTTACACCAAGCCGACCAAGACCCAGCGGACCTCCAGCCACGCGACCTTCGTGCAATATGCCGCGACTAAAGCCGCTGGCGGCCTGGACGCCGTATACATCACCGGACCGAACGATTACGCTGAAAATCAAGCGGTGCCGCAGGCCGATTTGCTACAGGAAAGTCCTATCATCAGTCTGACCTTCACGGATTCCAACGACAAACCGCTAACTATCGCCGCGAGCGCGTGGGACGACCCGGCATTTTCGGCACCGCTGCTCAAATTATTCGAGTCGCTCTCAATCACCTAGTTCTCTGGTAAAAAACCAGGGCTGGCCTTATAGTTTATGCTTAAGCCCCTATGGAAAACGAAACGAACGATTTGCCGCAAACACAAGAAGCCGCGGGACCGGCGGTCGCCGTAGCGACCGCCGGTCCTTCCCGGTTCCGCCGCTTTAAATCCTGGTACGGCAGCCATAAAAAATATTCGCTACCGCTGACCATAATCCTAATTCTGGTCGTATTGGCGGCGGTACCATGGACACGCTACAACCTGGCAGGTTTGGTGGTTAAGAAGGATTTTACGGTTAAGGTAACCGACTCAACCGCCGGAACTCCGGTCAGTGGGGCCATCGTGCGCGCCGGAGCCATCCAAGCCACGACCGACGCTGATGGCCAGGCGGTGCTACGTGGCGTCAAAGTCGGCCGACAAGCGTTGAGTATCGGTAAGAAGTATTATCAACCCGGTTCGGCCACGGTAACGGTGGGGATTTTTGGCGAAAAACAGGTTCCGGACGTCAAGCTGGTGGCCACCGGTCGCCAGGTCAAGATCAAAGTCACCAACCTGATCAGTGGCGAAACGCTTGCCGACGTGGACGTGGTAGTAGCCGGTACCAGCGCTAAAACCGACGAATCCGGACAGGCCCTATTGGTGCTGCCGGTAGACCAATCGGCGCAGCCAGCTAAGCTCAGTCTGGAAGGCTACAACGACCTGGCAGCCCAGGTCCAGATAAGCGACTCTTCGATTAAAGAAAACGACTTCAAACTGACGCCTTCCGGTAAGATTTATTACCTGAGTAACAAGACCGGTAGCGTCAACCTGATGAAAGTCAACCTGGACGGCAGTGGAGTCGAAGTCGCCGTTGCCGGCACCGGCACGGAGCAGGCTGATAACACGCAAATGTCGCAGTCAGCCGACGGCAAGTACGTGGCGCTGGTCGCCAAGCGTAGTAGTAACGACAAGCGGCCGCAACTTTACGTCTTGTCAACCGCGGACGACAAACTGTTACAGGTAGACAACGGCAACGCCATATTCCAGATTTACGATTGGGCTGGCGACAGGTTGGTGTATACGGTGGAGCGCCAAGATCTGCCGGTCTGGCAACGCGGCGTGGAAAAGATCAAGGCTTACGACGCTACTACCGGCAGTACGGCGTTGCTGGACCAGAGTGCCGGCAGCGACTCCACGGTTGACGCTAACGAGTACTACTCCGAGGTCATGGTGAGCGCCAACGACGTTATTTTTGGCAAAATCTGGCAAGGTGAAGGCGATTACGGCGCCAAGCAGAACAGCCTACAGGTCATAGGCGTTGACGGCCAGGGCCATCAGACGCTCGCTACTTATAACGTTAACGACAATCTGTATTTTGCCCAACATAGCCCTGACACCCTATATATATGGCAACATAAATCGGACAAAGATACCGATGCTTTCACCCAATACACCGCCGGCGGCTTGGTAAAGTCGCTGAACGTTAACAGTGATCAGTTCTATCAGGGCCAAACCAACTACTACTTTGGCCCCCTAAGGCAACAGACTTTCTGGGCTGACAGCCGCGACGGCAAAGAGACGCTGTTGGTCGGCGACCAAAGCGGCGCCAATACTTCGACCGTGATTTCAGACAGTGACTACACTGCCTATGGTTGGTACACCAGCCAGTATCTTCTGGTCAGTAAGAATAACAGTGAGCTGTACGTCATGGGCGTAAAAGGCGGCACGCCGGTCAAGGTTGCCAATTATCTGAGTTCCGCCGGGTTCTATT
>CAZWRI010000034.1:0-2490 GCA_964636115.1 uncultured Candidatus Saccharibacteria bacterium
CAACCCGCCACAAGACCCGGCTGAGTCGATCAATACCGCTCAGTACCAATTTATGCTGCGCTGGAACCCGGACGGCTCGAACAGTATATTGTCTTTGCCAAACCTAAGTAGTAGCAGCGTTTTGAGCGGCTATAACTTTGAGCTTGTAAGCGGCTCGGACACCAGCGGCAGCGGCTTGCTCTACGTTGGCAGTAACGTGTCGGTGGTAAGCGGCAGCTGCTCGGGCAACGTCCTTATCAGAGACGGAGCCAAAGTTACGGTCTACGCGCTTACTAGTGACAATAGCGGCGATAAAGTAAGCGCATACCCGGAGCTGCAAAAGGCCCTGGGCGATTCCGCCACGGACTGTTTTGTCCAGAACACCAACTTTAACTTTTTTGGTGCCGGTGGGGCGCTGCCAATTTCAACCATATACGTCGCGGGCACGCCATCCACCGCTAAGGGCACGGGTGAATTGAACACCGGCACCAGCAGTTCGGCGCCTTCTTGCGAAACCAACGACACCGCCGGCGAGTTCTCTTGGATCCTCTGCCCGATGTTTGGCCTGATCGACGACGCCACGAGCTTCTTTTTAGGCACCATAGAAAGCCAGTTATGTTTTGGTACCGGTACTACCAGCAGTACTGGTGGGGGGGTCGTCTGTGACGGCGACACCTTAACGCCGGGAGTCCAAAAAGCCTGGACTTTATTTAGGAACATCGCTACCTCCGCCCTGGTAATCATAATGTTGGTGATGGTGGTTTCCCAGGCGGTGGGCGGCGGACCGTTTGACGCCTATACCGTCAGAAAAATGCTGCCTAAGATCGTGGCTGCCGTAATCCTGATGCAGTTATCGTGGGTGCTGGTTAAATGGGCGATCGATCTGTCCAATGATCTGGGCACGGGGGTCAGGAGCCTGATGTCCGCGCCCTTTGGCGGCAAGGACAACCTGCAGTTATCTACGATATTAGGCACGGCTTTTGGCAACATTGGCAATGTAGGTAGCGGTTTTGTGCTCTTTAGCGGCATAGCGGCGGCGGTAGTAGCCGGAGTAATTATCAGTATTCCCACCTTGGCCCTAATGGGTCTTTACGTGGTGATGGCAGCCCTGGTCGGTTTCCTGATATTGGTTTTTCGAAAACTATTGATCATTCTGCTGGTCATAACCGCGCCCCTGGCCTTAGTTTTCTGGATACTCCCGGGAACGGAAAAATACTGGAAGATGTGGCAAGACAACTTCACCAAACTACTCATGATGTTCCCCATGATAATGGGCCTATTGGTTGCCGGGGAGATTTTTGCTTACATAGTTTCCGGCAATCCTAACGGTTCGATCTTCCACGCCCACCTGGCGTTTGCTCACTTGGGGCCATTACCGGTACCAACTCTGGGTTCAGTTACTACCTTTACTAACCTTATAATAGTAATAGCCGCGTATTTTGCCCCGTTCTTTATGCTACCTAAGACTTTCAGCTGGGGCGGCGCGGCCATAAGTTCGGTAGGCAAAGGAGTCACCCAGATGTCCGAAAAAGCCGGCAAGCCAGCCAAAGATTACCTGCAATGGCGTCAAGGATTATCGCCATGGAAACAGGCCCGTGCCGCTCGCCGGGCCGAACAAGAAAGACGCGCAAAGCTTGGGTTCGCTAATGATTTGCAGGCCGGCGGAGCGCTGGGTAGGTATCGCCGGGCTAGACTAGGCGGGGTAACCCTGCCTGGACGCGACCGCGCAATTAGGAATACGCTAACCGAAAGGTCTGGTGAAGCACTGGAAGCCGAAATGCTTCCCCAGGTCAAAAAAGAAAATATCGAGCATGTGAATGGATACTTATCGACAATGGGGATGGATGGAACCGTAGAGGATCGGGTAGCTCAGGCCGTAGCCGATACTAACACGTCTAGGGCCACCCTAGGACTCAATCCGCTAACGGAAGGTGAGGTTAGTGAGATGGTAACGAACTTCAGACGCTTTGACACCAGCGGCTGGCGCAATAACAGAGTCTTTGCTAGCGCCGCCATCCAAGCTGCGGGTCAAGCTGGAAGCCTGAATAATGCCGCGGAAAGGGCCGCTCAAGCCGTGTATGTGGGCAATCGTAGGGGTAGGGAGGCCGAGGAAGCCGGGGCGCGTTTTGGAGCAATCAGGTTTCAAGCGCATGGTGCCGCTCGAAGTGCTGGCCAATACGCATCCGATCAATCTTCATTAGGTGGAGTCTCCTTGGATACTGATCCAGCTACGGGAATAGTGCGTGAAGTTGATCCTGAACGCAGTAATGCCGAGTGGCGTAAGGTTTCCGAACTTGGCTCCTTGTCGGCAGGCTCTTTCTCGGGTGTTATTGGTGGCACAACTCCTGACACTGGGGCACCGGGACAAGGAACCGGGTTTACTCATGCTACATTGCGGGCGATTAGATCTGATGCAGCGGATGTTGCAGCCGGCGGTACGGCTACGCGCGTCGCCGGCCTAAACGGCGCCGCTATGCACAATTATGAATATAGGGCTCCGGATGGCAGTGT
>CAZWRI010000035.1:0-3432 GCA_964636115.1 uncultured Candidatus Saccharibacteria bacterium
CTGAGACTAAAGAACCCGAAGTAAAGCAGCGCATCCGCATTCGCCTGAAGGCCTATGACCACAAGGTTATTGACCAGTCGGCCAAGCAGATAGTAGATACGGCTCTGCGCACCGGCGCCAAGATTTCCGGCCCGATTCCGCTGCCTACCCGCAAAAGCACTTTTACAGTGGTCAAAAGCCCACATGTCTACAAAAAGGGCCGCGAACAGTTCGAAATGCGCGTCCACAAGCGCCTGATCGACATCAGCGATCCAACACCTAAGACCATTGATTCACTGATGAACTTGAGCCTGCCCGCCGGCTGCGACGCCGAAATAAAGATGTAGGCGCTCGCCTGAACTTACAGGTCGAGCTTCTGTCTGATTACGCTGGCAAGCTCGATTATCAGTTCTTCGTCAAAGGGCGAGCGTAAATCATTAGTTTTCAGGGCGTTTAAGAAGCTCATGGTACCGCCGATCTTACACATGTCCAGGTATTTCCGGAGGGTTTTGGCATGGTCCTGCTCGGCCATCAAACCTAGCTGCATGGCGCAGCTTTCGGCCAGGGCGTAATCGATGTAGTAGAACGGCATGGTCTGAATGTGGTGCTGGGCGTACCAGCGCACGGCCGCGTATTTCTCCAAGCCGTCAAAATCTATCGCCGGTAGGTATTTGGAATACAGCTTAGTCCAGGCCTTATCCCGTTGGTCAATAGTAGCGCGGGGGTTTTTGTAAACCCAGTGCTGGAACTCGTCGACTACGCAGACGTAGCAGATCGTGTAAAGACCTTCCACCCATTTATAGTCGCTAAATTTCTTAGTGTCGGACGGATTAAAGAACTGGTCCATGTAGGGCAGGGCCAGGAACTCCATGCCCATTGAATAGATTTCCGCTAGTTCAGCGGTGCCAACCCAAAGTTCAGCCGTTTCAATCTCTTGGCTTTCGCGAAACTGGAAGGCGTGGCCCATTTCGTGGGACAGGGTTCGTATGTCATCCGGGTCACCGGTGGAGTTACAGAACACCAGAACCTTTTTTTCGTCGACAAAGGAAGTGCAATAAGCTCCGGTTTGTTTGTTGGGCCGACTCGGCAAATCGATCAGGCCCTTGGTGCGCATGTCTTTAAAGTGGGCGCCTAAAACCGGTGAAAGCTTGTCAAAAACTAGCTGCATGTTTTGTAGCTGTTTGTCGACTGGCACGCTGCCTAGCGGCACGCTGAGGCCGGCATCGTAAAAGACGTCCCAAGGTTTGGCGGTCTTGGTTCCGAGTTCTTTGGCGCGCTCGGCGAACATCTTTTTGTTTAGAGGCACCAGGTGTTTGTGCACGGAGCGTCTAAAAGCCGCCACCTCTTTTTCGCCGTAACCGTCGCGTCCCCTGATCTGGTAGGCTAATGGAATATAATTTTTGTAGCCAAGGTTCAGGCCCATCCGGTGGCGTAGCTTAACCTGTTGATCATAGACGGCAGCCAGTTTAGCGTGGTTCTTGATGAACCAATCGCCACTAGCCCTGTAAGCTTTTTCGCGCAAGGACGCATCATCAGAAAACAGCAGCGCCCGGGCTTCATAAACATTCAGGGTTTTACCATTAACCTTAATTTGGGCGCTAGCTAAAAGCTTTTCATAATTGACGGACAAATTACCAACTTCGATCCTTAGCTTGGTGTTGATTGGGTCCATCGGTTTTAGGGCAGTCTCGTAAATCGGGATTAGTTGCTGGCCAAACCTTTTGGCCATTGCTTCACGATGCTTGCTCTCCACGAAGGCTTTGGCCAGCTCTAGCTCTGGCTTGTCGACAACCGGTGAAATTTTTTCACGCAAATAACGTTCAGCGGCTTCCAACTTCTTGTCGGCCATATTCTGGCTGTAGGCGTAGTGGGCCCGGCTGCCCTCACTGGCCAGATAGGCGCCAAAATCGTTCCAATCTTTAAATAATGAAATCCATTGGTCGGGTGAATCCGATTGTTCGGCGGCCGGCAGGCGTTCTAGGAAGCGCTTGTAAACGCCGGCGGCGTAAGCCGCGGTCAGCTTTGCGGGGCGGTTCGGGTAATAAAAGTATTTAGCTTTTTTGACCATCTAATTAGATTATCATTTTGTTAGAATTTAGGTATGGATAAAATGCAGGAGTTACGAGGGCAACTGGGAATCATAGCGCGGCTGGGCTCCGCGGCGGCGGTTTTGAGCTGGGACCAGGAGGTGAACCTGCCGCCAAAAGGGCAGCGGTTCAGGGGTGAAGTAAGCGCCCTTTTGGCGGCCCAGATCCACAAGCGGGCCACCGATCCCAAATTCGTCCGGCTAGCCAGACAGCTGGCTTCTCCCGCCAGCCAGAAAAAACTATCACCGGATCAGCGGATCATAGCCCGCGAAGTCTGGCGGGACGTCGATCGGGCCCAAAAGCTGCCGGTTGAATTCGTGGAAGAGTTCGCCAAACTCACCAGCGACGCCTTTGCCGCCTGGACCGAAGCCCGCCAGAAGTCCGATTTCCTAATCTTCAAACCTTATTTGAAAAAAGTGGTCAAAATGAACCAGCGGGAAGCCGGATACTTAGGCCATAAGGGCTCACCCTACAATGCCTTGCTGGACGGATACGAGCCAGGTATGACTACCACTAAGCTGGACGAACTGTTTGGGCCATTGGCGGAATCGCTAAGCGCCCTGGTGGCGGAGGCTAAGGGGAGCCGCGGCTTTAAGCTACCTAAGTTCAAATACCCGGCATACAAACAGGAAGCTCTAAACCAGCAGGTCGCTAAAGATATCGGCTACGATCTGCAAGCCGGCCGGATCGATCCCAGCCCGCATCCTTTTACGATCAACTTTCATCCTACGGACGTACGGATTACCACCCGTTACGCCGAAGACGATTTTTTTGTCAGCCTGGGCTCAGTGGTGCACGAAGTCGGTCACGCCCTCTACGAACAGGGGTTACCAGTCAAGGATTACGGAACGCCGTTGGGCGAATCGGTGTCACTGGGCGTGCATGAGTCGCAATCCCGGATCTGGGAGAATTTTGTGGGTCGCAGCCGGCCATTCGTAAGCTACGTTTATCCGCTGATGACTAGGCATTTTGGCCGGCTGCCTTACACCCAGGCCGACCTGTACCGCTGGCTTAACCGCGTCCAGCCCAGCCTGATCCGGGTGGAGTCCGACGAAACCACCTACAACCTGCACATCGTCCTGCGCTACGAGATCGAAAAAGCTTTGATTGAGAACCAGATAAAAGTGGACGACCTGCCAACCGTCTGGAACCAAAAAATGAAAGCTTATTTGGGTGTCAGGGTGCCTAACGACGCCCAAGGCGTGTTACAGGACGTTCACTGGTCGCATGGCACCATGGGCTACTTTCCTACTTATTCGCTAGGCAACTTGTATGCTGCTCAATTGTTCCAAAAGATCGCTAAAGACCTACCAAACTTAGAAGAGCAGTTCGCGGCCGGTAATTTCAAGCCGTTCCTGGCCTGGCT
>CAZWRI010000036.1:0-1512 GCA_964636115.1 uncultured Candidatus Saccharibacteria bacterium
TAGCTCAGTTGGTTAGAGCAGCGGCCTCTTAAGCCGCGTGTCGAGGGTTCGAATCCCTCCAGGCCCTCCAAGTAGAACTTTCAGATTGATGATGTTGTCCAATGGGCTAGGCCTAGTGGGACAGTTGCAACTAGAGCCACTCTGCACGGCTCTTTTTGTTATGATATTGCAGTGAAGGCATTTATTTTTGACCCGTTATGGGACGAACTTGTTACTGATGAGCTTCTGAGCCAACTCAAGGACAGCAACCTTGAGCTTGTTATCACCAAAGATATTGCTCCGCTTAGGGAGAAAAAAGAATTATTCGAGGGCAATGAAGAACGCTTGCTTTGCCTCAACCCCGATTACGTTAGCTGGAAGTTAACTAGCGAGGACTACAAGGATATTCCTAACTTAAAAGGTATTCTGATTGCCTCTACTGGCTTTGAATGGGTTGAGCAAGATGTAGCTAACAAGCGAAATATACCAATTTGCCAAATCGTTAACTTCTCTACCCAAGCAGTTGCAGAATGGGCGGTTTTGATGATGTTCAATCTTGCTCGACAAACTCCAAGATTAATCAAAGATAACTACCCGCTAGATTACGACAAAGACTTTATGAAATATCGTGGCGTACAACTTAAAGGTAAAACTGCTGGAATCATCGGGCTAGGACATATTGGTAGTGCCATCGCCGAAGCCTGTAAGGGGCTTGGTATGGACGTTATTTATTGGTCAAGGTCATCTACTAATGATGCTTACAAAAAGGTGTCTTTAGAAGATGTGATGTCTATGTCTGACGTAATTTTCCCGACAACCGCAAAAAATGCGGAAACCTTGGCTCTAATAACTGACGACCACCTTAAATCAATGAAAAAATCAGCAATACTTGTAGATATTGCGCACGGATTGTTTAACCAAGAAAAGGTCTTAGATATGGTGGCTAAAGGCAATCTGTTTGGATATGGTTTCGAGGGCAAGCCCAATGAATTCACAAAGTTTGACGGCAACGTGTGGGCCGCTCCGTCATATGCGTGGACTACCTATGAATCTATGCACAATTCGGTAGTCCTGTGGGTGGAAAATATGGTTAAGGCGACAAAGGGTCAATTTCCAAACAGAGTGAACTAGCTGAATGTCGCTATAAACACCTTCGGTTCGGCTTGTAATTTAGTTACAATAGTTTCTACTAAGGACCTCCATATATGACTAAAATACTTAACGGCTCGGAATTGGCCGGATTTATAAAAGAGCGGCAGGCCCAACAGGTGCGTGGCTTGCCCGCGCCACCCAAGCTAGCGATTATCGTTACCATAGATCACCCGGCGATCAATATCTATGTCAAGATGAAAGAAGCTTACGGCGCCGACTTAGGTATTGACGTTGACGTTCACCGGATCGAGCAGGCCGAAGCGCCGGCGGCCATCAAACGACTGAACGCCGACGCTTCGGTCAATGGCATTATTGTCCAATTACCCCTTGAGGATCTGACACAAACAGATGAAATCGTTAATTTGGTGGCGCCGGGAAAAG
>CAZWRI010000037.1:0-1688 GCA_964636115.1 uncultured Candidatus Saccharibacteria bacterium
CGCCATGCTATGGGAAACCAATACTACCGTTTGATTGGAGCTTTTAAGGCTCGAAAAGTAATCGTTGCACTTCTGCTGGAAAGCGGCGTCGCCCACGGCTAAGACTTCGTCGAGTAGCAAAATGTCGCTCTGGGCCCTCACCGCTATCGAAAATGCCAGCCTAACCTGCATGCCGGAGGAATAGTTCTTGAGCTTCTGGTCCATGAACCTTTCCAGCTCGGCGAATTGGACGATGTCGTTATACATCTGGTTCATCTGCTTACGGTTAAAGCCCAGCAACGCGCCGTTCAAGTACACGTTCTCGCGTCCCGTAAGTTCGGGATTAAAACCCACCCCCAGTTCGATAAAGGGCGTCAGCGAACCATTGATCTTTATGTCTCCGCGGCTGGGGGCGTAGATTCCGGCCAACAGCTTAAGTAAGGTGCTTTTACCGCTACCATTGCGGCCGACAATGCCAAAAAACTCGCCTTTTTTAATCTCAAACGATATGTCCTTAAGGGCCTGCTGGTGTTCGTAACCCCGGTTACGTAGATTAATCAAAGTTGACTTCAGTGATGAATTCCGTTCGTGCGGCAACCTAAAGGTCTTACTTACGTTATCGACTTTGATCGCCACGTCGTCCATTTAGATGTCCTCCGCAAAGTAGCGTGATTGTTTCCGGAAGTATAGGATGCCAACAACAAAGGCTACGGCCACGATCGCGTAAGGCACCAATCTGTACAAACCACCGTTAAAGGTCTGGGCCACCGTTTGGGTATTGTGCGACACCAGATCGTAACGGGCGCCCTGGATGGTTTGTGACATGGGGTTAATCATAATGATTTTCTGGAAAGTCAGGTTAGTGATCTTGCTTATCGGATAAATTATCGGTATCAGGTAAAAGCCGCCTTGCAGCAAAACGTCCCAGATGTAGCTGACGTCGCGGTATTTAACGTACAACGCCGACAGGAACAACGAACAGCCAACGGCAAAAATGTACACTTCAACCAGGATCAATGGGAACCACAACGAAGTCATTAGTAGGTCAACGTGGTTAATCAATAAAAAGGCCAGTAGGATCAGGAGGTTGAACCCCAGGCTGATAGTGGCCGATATGCTACTGGACAGGATGATGATCCAGCGCGGTATACGGACCTTGCGGATCAGGGCGCCCCGGCCGACTATAGAGGTCAAACTTTGGGTTGTCATTTCTCTGAAGAACGTCCACAGCACAATCCCTATCAAAAGATAAACTGGATAGTGGGGTATGCCTTGGTTGACCTTCAAGAAGCTGAATACCAGGTATAGGATCACGAAAAAGAACAGCGGTTGCAGCAGTGACCAGGCATAACCTAGTAACGACCCCTGGTAACGGAGTTTGAAGTCCGTACGGACCAGTTCCGCCAATAATGCGCGGTTTTTCCTGGAAAAATATTTTTTCATTAGCACGGTACGCTGTAATTATAGATTAAAGGGATGCATTTATAAACGCGTGGTTATGGTGTAGATTTAAGCCAATGGTATTCAAGCGTCACCGGCCGCGGTCAGAAATCAGCTTTTCGATATTCACGGCCACTCATAACAGACGCCGCGACTTTTTACCGCAACACGTCCAAAGTGTCAGAAACCAGATTGGCACCGGCTTTAAGTTTGAGCACGTCATTATTAACAACGCTTCGACCGACGGCACCAAAAAATACCTGGCGGAC
>CAZWRI010000038.1:0-2471 GCA_964636115.1 uncultured Candidatus Saccharibacteria bacterium
AAAGATGAACCGGGTACGCCCCAAGAGTTGATAGGAATTCTAGAATCGCTCGGTGGCCAGCCGATTGACGCCTCGCGGCACGGCTTTTGGCCGGAAGGATACTCGTCGCCCGCGCCGACCGCTGAAAGTGGAGCGCCGATAGTTGATGACGCCCGCCTGTTGTCGGCCCGCAGACGCGGCGAAATTGCTATCCTGGGCGGTGAACCAAGTCCCCGGGCCAAGGAGCTCATAGACAAAGCTCTGGGCCGTGATTAAACCTTACGCCGTGGTCTTTGCCGGTGTTCCGGGCTCCTCCAAGACCATCATCGCTAACTACCTGTCCGTTAAATTCAACTTGCCGGTGTTCAATAACGACCAGCTTCGATTTGAAGTCAAAGAAGACATGATGGCGGCCAATATCAATCGCCCCGACGTGCTAGCTGAGTATGAAAAACGGTATAAGGAGCGCTTTGAAGAACTGTTGGCAACCGGTCACCCCATGCTATTAGACGGCAGCGTGGACCGTCGGTGGCCGGAAACCAGGCGGCAGCTGGAAGGCTTTGGCTACGACTGGATGCTGATCGACATGGAGCTGTCAAAAGGCTTCCTGGAAAGGTTTTTCGTGGCCACGGGCCGGACCAAGTTTTTGGAGCAGCTCCCTAAGTACCTTGATGATCACCGCAAGTTCCTGGAAAAATACCAGGACGACATTACGCTCAAGATAACGGACCGTGCCTTTAAAGATCGTCTCCGCGTGGCCGCCACGGCACTGGAAGAATTCCTGGCAAATAGGGACAAAAAGCGTTAAAATACCCCTGTTAAGGGCGGATGGTGAAACCTGCCTGCCGGCAGGCAGGTTGGTAAACAAAACTTTTTCTTATGTACACAACTTATGCCATTTCCAGCAAATCTAGGCGATACATTTATGTAGGCATTACTTCGAATTTGGAACGCAGGGTTAACGAGCATAACTCTCATCGGAATAAGACAACAAGTCCATATGCGCCCTTCAAACTTATCTATCATGAAGAATGTAAAAGTCGAGTTGCGGCGCGGATTAGAGAAAAATATTTGAAATCCGGAATCGGTAAAGAATATCTTAAATCACTAGTATAATATCTATCTGTTGGGCAAGTGGCGAAATTGGTATACGCACTAGCTTTAGGAGCTAGCGGAGAGATCCATGGAGGTTCAAGTCCTCTCTTGCCCACCAAGATGAAGGGCATGAAGGTTCAAGCCTGCCTGCCGGCAGGAAGGTCCTTTTCCGCCCACCAAACTATCAGATAACAACAGCCTATTAGCAATGGAACATTTGGACGACCTGACAACTCAGACGTTACTGGCGGAATTC
Source organism: uncultured Candidatus Saccharibacteria bacterium (assembly GCA_964636115.1). Taxonomy (GTDB): domain Bacteria; phylum Patescibacteriota; class Saccharimonadia; order Saccharimonadales; family UBA10212; genus CAYUUT01. The sequence goes on from CAZWRI010000038.1 coordinate 1,331, forward strand.
CAAAACCGCTTGTTTGGTTCCGTGGCAATCAGATTACTACGGAGCCATTGGCCTTACGACGACGGCCTGGACGCCGCCATGGCCGACTGCCGGGCCCGCGTGCGGCTTCTGAACGAGCTGCTGGAACCTACGGACTCGGCGGCCATGGAGCAGATAGGCGTGGCTACTAATCATGGCGCGCAGGACATTGAACAGGCCAGGGCGGTAAACGAGGTTTCCGCCTCCCTTGTCCTGAGCCTTGGCGGCTTACAGTCGGGCCTCAGGTCGCGTAACGTAATATCGGACGGGGACGACACCGTATTATCGGAAGTCGGGGACGAAGCGTTCCAACAAGTGATAGAAAATAGTATAAAATCGGAGGGTTAATGTTAGACACGGCGCAAAAACTGATCCGCGAAACTGCCCATAAACTGGGCTTTGACAAGAGGCAGATTGACGAGCTGATCGCGTTGGACGCCGAGCACCAGTTCCAGATCGAATTGGACAATGGCCGGCAGTACCAAGCTTTCCGAATGCAACACAATAATAAGCTAGGGCCATACAAAGGCGGTATCCGGTTCCATCCGCAGGTGAATATCGACGAAGTCCGGGCGCTGGCTACTTTGATGAGTTTTAAGACCGCCGCCGTTGGCCTGCCGCTTGGCGGCGGCAAAGGCGGCGTGGTGGTAGACCCTAAAAGTCTGACCCAGGCCGAATTGGAGGAGCTTTCCAGGAGGTACGTCCGGGGACTGCATGAACACATCGGACCGGACAAGGACGTTCCGGCGCCGGACGTCAACACCAATGCCCAGATCATGGACTGGATGGTCGATGAGTTCGAGCAACTTAACGGCGACACCACCAAAGCCAGCTTTACGGGCAAGAGCATCAATAATGGCGGGAGCTTGGGGCGGGACGCCGCCACGGGACGTGGCGGCGTCATCGTCCTGCGCGAAATACTTAACAAGTTAAGTATTTCCGGCAAAGTAACCTACGCGCTGCAGGGTTGGGGCAACGTGGGCTCGTATTTTGCCACGATTGGCGCGGCCGAACATTCGGACTGGAAGATGGTCGCCGCCACTGATTCCAGTGGCGGCGTCTACGACGCCGATGGTTTGCCGCCACAAGCCATGGACGACTATAAGAAGGCCGGCGGCCACCT
>CAZWRI010000039.1:0-2156 GCA_964636115.1 uncultured Candidatus Saccharibacteria bacterium
ATGCCGTAGGCATACTTATCCAAACCTTTGATGCCAAAGTAATTAGTGACCACGCCCAAGGCTAATATTAATACGTCGTAACCGTAGCTTTTGCCGCTTTTGCCTTTGAGCTGCTTTTTGGACCGGTCCAGGCTGAGGGCCTCGTCCTTAACGATGGTCACTGGTTTGTGCTGGAAAATTTCTTGCAGCGGGATCGAAGAGGCTGCCGGACTACCGCCGGTAGCTGCCCTGTATAGGGCGGGGTAATAACGGAAGTTGGATTGGTTGGAAAGCAGGTGGACGTCAAACCCGTCGTTGTTGCCCAGCTCCAAGGCAGCCTTAATACCGGCAAAGCCGCCGCCCACTATCAGCACTTTGGTTTTGGTGTTTGCCATTAGGATTTAGTTTAGCCGATTTTAAACGATTTGTAAGTTTTTGATTGTGCGTAAGGATGGCGTCAGCTATGATTAGTTTTAAGTAAATATAACTATGATGGGGGACTGATGGTCGCTAAAGCAAAAAGTGAGCTCTCTAAACATTCAGAAAACAAATGGGTGATTTTGGCGCTCATGGCCATGGCCCAATTCATGGTCGTGGTGGACGTCACGATCGTTAATGTAGCGTTGCCCTCAATGGCTCAGGCTTTGCATTTTTCGGCCAGTAACCTGCAGTGGGTCATCACGGCCTATACCCTCACTTTCGGCGGTTTTTTGTTGCTTGGCGGCCGGGCGGCCGATCTTTACGGACGGCGGCGGATTTTCTTGTGGTCAGTTAGCCTGTTCGCCATCTTCTCTCTGTTATGTGGTCTTGCCCAGAGTGACAGCCAAGTGATTATTGCCCGGGCACTACAAGGTTTGGCCGGCGCTATCATGTCGCCGGCGGCTTTGTCGATTGTTCTGACGGAATTCAAAGAAGGTCGCGAGCGGAATACGGCCATGGGCGTTTGGGCCGCCGTGGCGGCCGGCGGCTCGGCTATTGGTTTGCTCTTTGGGGGTCTCTTGACCCAGTATCTTAGCTGGCGCTGGAACTTCTTTGTGAACATTCCGATTGGAATAGGTGTAGTTTACGCCGCTTACCGCTTATTGCCGCACCACATTGGCGAAGAAAATAAAAAACTCAAACTGGACTTGCCGGGAGCAATCCTGGCCACAGGCGGTCTGATGAGCCTGGTGTATGGCTTGTCCAAAGCACCGGCCGACGGTTGGGGTTCGACCACAGTCTGGGGTTTCATAGCTGCGGCCATAGTGCTGCTGATTGGTTTTGTTATCCGCGAAAACAGCACCGATCAACCCATGCTGGAGCTTAGCCTGTTCAAGATCCGCAACGTGTCCGGTGGTAATGGGACCACGCTGGCGATCGCCTGTACGTTGTTCTCAATGTTCTACTTCATGACCCTTTACGTCCAGACCGTGCTTGGTTATGGCCCGGCTAAAACCGGGATTTGCTTTTTGCTAGTGACGCTGGTGATCGGCTTTACCAGCGCCTTTGTTTCCAAAGCAGTCAATAAACTCGGCTATAAGCCGTTTCTGGTGGCCGGCCCAATACTTCTGGGCGTCGGTCTTTACGTTACCAGCGCGGTGATGAAAGTCGGCGGCCACTATTGGCAAAACGTCGCTCCCGGCCTGGTATTGATAGCTTTGGGAATGGGTTGTTCGTTTATTTCGATGACGTTGGCGGCTACGGCTGGTGTGCCTAAGCACTTCTCCGGTATTGCCAGTGGTGTGCTTAATACGTCGCAGCAGGTTGGCGGTGCGGTCGGTTTGGCCGTATTGTCAGCCGTTTACGCCTCCGATTTGAAGACCGGACTTAGCAGTGGCGTCACGGCGCCCTACGCCAAAGTCCACGGTTTTCATGCCGGCTTGCACGTAGGTGTGGGTCTGGCCATAGCTGCCGCGCTCATAGCCCTTATCGTGGTTAAAAACGAAAAAGTTGACGCCGATCAGGCTCTAGCCGCGGGTGCCTAGCTTTTAGCGCAGTTCACGCACAGACCGTAAACTTCCAACTGGTGTCCGCGGGGCGAAAAGCCTTCTTTGGCGGCTACGCTGTCAATCATGGTTTCCAGCATTGGATTGGCCGGCAGAGCGTAGGTTTTACCGCAATTTGTGCAGTAAAAGTGGTGATGGTGTCCGGTAAAGACGTCGCTGAGTTCTATCTTGTATTTCCAACCGATGTTCAGG
>CAZWRI010000040.1:0-3356 GCA_964636115.1 uncultured Candidatus Saccharibacteria bacterium
TGGCTACCACGGCGCCTAAAATACCTCCAAACGCCACGCCCACCAGCGCGGCGATAAAGACCATTAGCGGGGTGAGTTCGTTCAGGCGAGCCTGTACGTAAGGCTGAAAAGTGTGGTTCTCAACAAAGAAGTAGACCACGAAGTATATCAGCATTACGATCGCCAGCGTCACGGAGTTCAAGAGGCAAGCCAGTATCACTAAGGCTGCCGCGATAGGGTTTCCGAACAGAGGAATGATGCCGAACACCGCCACGATACCAGCCAGGGCCAAGGCATTGACCGATACGCCCACTATGCGGCTGGCTATTTCCAGAGCCACAAAAGCGAACATACCAGCTACCGCGGCAATAATGACCTGGCCGTTAACAAAACCACTGACGGCATGGTACATGCGCGTCGCCAACTTGCGGTAGCGGGCACGCTCTTTGTCGGGCAGGGTGCCAAAATAAAGATCGACCCACCCCGGACCTTCCACCAGGATCATGAACGTCATGACTAATACCGCCAAAGTCGAGGCGATAGCTTCGGCCACTCTTTTGCCGGTATCCAGTACGGCGGTACCAAAATTGCCGTAATGCGAGGTGAAGTCACTGACTCCTTGGTCCAGCTTCTGGTCAAGGTTGTAGCGCTTGACGGCCCGCGACAGAGAAGTGTTTTGCGATTGGAAATTTTTGATAGTCTGCGGCGCCGTAGAGATAAAATCACGCGTCTGCGTAACCAGTGGCGGTATGACCAAGGCCAAAAATGCCGCCAGGACCACCACTACCACCAGATAGGAAGCGGCCGTGGCCCGCACCCGGCTGTCAATGTGTAGGCGACGGCTCATCCAACTCACTACCGGATTTAAGGCCAAGGCTAGAAATATGGAGGTGGCTATCAGCACCAGCACGTGGGCGATCCTACCTATGAAATGGTAAGCCAGGATAGCGCCTACGACCCACAAGATGGTACGGATGATCGTCCGGTTAGTGATGTTGACCGTCACGCGGCGGGAAGGGTCCATAAGCTCAATTATCTATTGTTTGGCGCCGCTTGGCAATCGCCTGTCGGTAATAGGCCATCACTTCCGTTCCCACCTTATTCACGTCGAACCGGCGCACGTAATCACGCTGCCACTTATTAGTGTCCGCTATCAACCTCTTATTAACTAGGAACTCTTTTAGTTTAGCCGCGAAGGCTCCGGTGTCACTGGGATTAAACAACAATTCCGGCTTAGGGCCCAGGATGCTGGTATAACCAGGATTGTTGCCGCCCAGCACGACTCCGGAGCCCGCCGCCATGGCCTCTATCAAAACGATGCCGAATGATTCACCGTAAAGCGAAGGAAAGCAAGCAATTTCAGCGCTCGCCAAGACGTCGGGCTTATCGACCTCATCAATGTAACCCAGGAACCTGACTTGCTTGTCCAGGCCAGCCTTCTTAACCATATCTTCTAGTGAATGGCGCTGCGGTCCGTCACCAGCAATCGTCAGGCTACACTCCGGCGTGGAATCGGCTAATTCTAAGAACGCTCGTATAAGCTGCTTGCAACCCTTCCGTTCCACCAGACGGCCTAAAAAAACCACCCGGCCGGGGATCCGTTTTTTCTTACTGGCGGCGAACCTCTTAAGCTCCACTGCGTTTGGGCTAACGGGTGCTTCCACGCCGAGCGTCTGCTTGGCAAAAGCGGCGGCAGGCTTACTGACGGCCAGCATGACGTCAAACCGACGCAGGGTGCGCCCATACATGATCCGGAGCAGTTTTAAGCCCCAGGTAGCCAATCCGTGGGCTGGCATTATGTGAAACGATCCCACTACCGCGGTATCTTCGGGCAGCCGGCTGATTACCCGCCGGGCCATAAACGGCGAATAGGGCACCTGGACGTGGACGACGTCAAAATGATGCTCTCCCAAGACTCGTCGGATGTGTCGGCTAGAGGAAAGCAAGGATATGGACACCCGATTTCCACCCCAGCGGACCTTCAGATTTCTGGACAGGGAGATAACCTGGCCGCCCGCCCATTCGGTGGTGCGGCTTTGCCCTACTAAATAGGTAACTTTGTGTCCCTGGGCGGCGTGCCAGGCGCCCATCACTTTAACGTATTGCGCCACCCCGTCGTTACTATCGAGCGTATCGTCGAACAAAAAGCCGATGGATAGCTTTTCGGGGCTTTTTTTCATTCTGATGACCTTTGGCCGACTCGGCCTTATGTTTGAGCGTGATCGCTTCTTTATAAACCTCTTCGTATTGTTTCACAATCTTGGGATAGTCGTATTGCTTAACTTCCTTCAGGCCCCACTGGCTCATGGATTCCCGCAGCTTATGGTCCTGCAGGAAAGCCGCCAGCCGGTTGGCAAAGTCCTGGGTAGAGGACGGATCCACCAGCCCCAGCCTTCCGTGGCCCTTAAGGACAGTGGCGTAGCCCATATTGTTGCCGGCGATTACCGGCGTGCCCATGGCCATGGCTTCTAGAAGTACGATGCCAAAGCCTTCGCCGTAGGGCGAAGGGAAGCAGGCCAGGTCGGCGTTTCCGAGCAGATGCCGCTTCTCATCTTCGGTTACAAAGCCTTTGAACTCAATATTAGGAATATTATTGTCACGGACGTAATCCCGCAGCTTGGTAGACCACAGTCCGCGTCCAGCGATTATAAGGTGCGCTTCGGGCATCTCCTTGACCAGTTCGGCAAAGGCCTTGATTAGCCAGTCCGGTCCCTTACGCTTTTCTAGCCGCCCCACGTAAACGATCGATTTGGTCTTAGGCCCGCTTAGGGCCGTGCGCTCCTTTACGGGTTTGAAGGTGCTTAACTCCACCCCGCACGGGATGTATTTTAGATTTTCAACCAGCTGACGCTGTTTAGCGGACTTCATGTCCGCCCGGTTGATAATCATGCCCGACGAAGCCGGTGAGGTAGCGGTAAAGATATCCATTTTCTTAAGCAGTGGGACGCCGTAGGGGCGGAATATGGTCCAGGACTTACCAGCGGCGGTATCCATCAGATTGGCGTGGAAGGTCGCCACGTGCGCGGCTTTGGAGTATTTGACCATCTGCCAGGCCAGCATGGGTAACCATGGTTCGTGAAAGTTGATGACGTCGAACTTTTCCTGCGCTAGTACTTTAGCGATTTCATCGCCATCGGCCGGCATTCCCCAATTACCTTCGGTGCCCAAGCCACCTTTGAAGGTCCGCGTGATGCCCAACAAGATGAAATCTTGGGGCGCGTCCCCTTTGTAAGACGACGGCCGTTGAGTTATTACCTTGACCTGGTGGCCGTTTTTTTTCAGTCCTTCGTAGATGTGCATCACCACCTGGGCAACGCCGCCTGGACGGTCGAGCATGTTGTAGGGACAGACCAGAGCGATTTTCATAGCGCTATTAT